>NZ_JAMYKT010000016.1:0-126880 GCF_040317515.1 Mesorhizobium sp. M1428 | reverse complement strand
CGGAAACTTTTGCTGGTGGGCAGGTCGCCAGTTTGTCAGTAGTCCAGTAGGGCAGTAGGGCAGTATGCCAGGACGTCACTACGCCAGTAGGGCAGTAGGGCAGTAGGGCAGAGGTTCGAGCGCCCTTTTAAAACATACTGCCCTACTGCCCTACTGCCTTATTCCCTAACCCAGCCAACTGATCCGTAATCTCGAAGCGCTCGGAAGCACCGATACGGATTATGTTGAGGCTGCCCTCGCGGGTGAAGCGGAATTCGCCAGGTGCGTCCGCACCGGCCGGCTTGCCGGCCTTGAAGCTGATGATGCGCGTGCCACCATCGGGCCAGGTCACGGTCACGTCGGTCTTGTCGCCGGTGCGCACGACATTTGCCTTGCAGTTGGTCATCGGCTGGCCGAGATAGCGCGCGCAAGGGATGGCGTTGCCAGCACCTGGGACCGGTGTCCCCGGCGGCTGCAGCCGTGCAACGGTCTGTGCGTCGGGCGGAGGCGCCGCGTTGGCCGCGCCGAAATTCTGGACGGGACCCACTGTTGCGGGCGGCGATCCATCAACCTGTCCAGTCGAGGGGTTTCCACCGACCAGGGCCAGGCGGTAAGCATCCTCGATCGCCGCCCTGCCGATCGCATCAGCGGAGTTCAGCGTCGTTTCGGGACCGCCGGTTGCGCCGAGGCGCGTTGTCAGATCGGGCAGCGGTTGAGGCGCAGGGCTCTCCGCACTGGCCGCCACCTGGGGTGTCACTTGCTGGGGATTAATGGGGTCGAGATAGCGCGCCGGAGCCCATCCGCTCAGCTTGGGGTCGTCAATGTCTTCGACTTTGCACCACTTGTGGCCGCTGACGTCGCCGCAGCCGAGATTCTTCACGCTCGAACCACTCGGCAGCCGTGCCTCGATCTTGCCCATGGCCGATGCCGTGGCGCGCACGTTGAGGAGGTCATCCGGAGCGAGACCCGTCACAATCGAGATGATGGGCTCCTGCTCCTGACCGTTGGCCGGCAACTCCGCCAGCATCAGCGGAGCGGCAACCATCGCAAGCAGCGTCGTCGGGAGTGTTACTGTGCGCCTAATCATCTGCCATGGGCGGTAGGTTCAATTGCCGAAGGCGCGGCCAGGCACGAAAGCACCGTCGCACGCCAGCCGGTTTTTATAGGCGACGAGGCGGCGCTGTGTAAGCCCGAAAAGGGGCCGCGTGTTGAATCGCGACCGGGCCACTTCCGCGAACTAACAGCCGGCAAAATATTGCACATTTCATGTAAATATGCACTCTCTCAAGTAAGGTTGAGGAGGGCAATATGGTCGACCTTGAAATATTCGCGCAAGTGGAAAACATAGTTCGCCAGCGTATCAAGAAAACGCGCCCCGAAATTGAGGCTTCACTTGGTCACATTGCCAACGGCAATCCGCTGGCCGCCGAACAGACCCTCTCCAGGCGCCTCGACAGGTTGCAGGTAAAGGCGTCGCTCAGCCGCACCGAAGCGGAGATGATATCGGCTGCGATAGACATGAGGTCTGCCGGGGAGAGAAAGGCCGCCGCCAAGCAGCCAGGACCGGAAGCAATTCTCGGCCCAACGCTCGATTTCATCGGGGTCGCATTTCTGGAGCGTGGGCGCCGTGTGGCCGATGCGGTCGGCCGCGTTGCCTTTCTCAACGGCAATCCACAAGGATCGGGTTTTCTGGTCGGGCCAAGGCTGTTCCTCACAAACAACCATGTGATTTCGTCGCCGGCGGATTCCCGGCGCTTCCAGGTCCAGTTCGATTATGAGCAGGACGGTGCGAATGCCGTGCGTACGCCGACGACGTTCCTGTTCGATCCTGAATCCTGTTTCGTGACCGATAGCATAGAAGGTCTGGACTATACGCTGATCGGGGTCGGCGAGCGGCGTTCCGGTCCAAAGGAACTGGGGGAGTTCGGTTTTATCTCGCTGTCGGATGCGCGCGACAAGCATATGCTTGGCGAAATCGCCAACATCGTTCAGCATCCCGATGGCCGCTTCAAGGAACTGGTGCTGCGTGAAAACCGGCTGGTGGCCCGCGACGAAACGGTTCAAGTGCTGCACTATGTCGCCGACACCGAACAGGGTTCGTCCGGTTCACCGGTCTTCAACAATGAATGGGAGCCTATTGCCCTGCACCATTGGGCCGGGCCGTTCCACGAGGTGACGGGCATAGGTGGCTATGCGCTTGCGCGCGAGATCAACGAAGGCATACGGATCAGCGCCATCGTTGACGATCTCAGCACTAGAAAGTCCAGGCTGCCGGGCTCCTCGGCATCGGCGGTTTCGCAAGCTCTGGCGATTTGGGCCGGCACGCCGCGCATGATGGACGAGACAGTTCGGCTGAACGCCGACATTCGCGAAGATGTGCTGGACAAGCCGGTGCAGCGACCGGAACCGGACGGCAATCCGCCGGCGACGAGACACAATGCCGATGGCTCGGTCACCTGGACTTTTCCCGTCGAGATAAATGTCCGGGCGCCGCTGATCGACGGCGGCGGAGGCGATGCAAGACGGAACGCCGGCAAAGGCCCGGCAAGCGAACCCGCGAAGGTAGCCATCGCCGAGGCAGCGGGTTGGAAAACAGAGGATTTCGACGATCGCGGAGGGTATGAGCCCGGCTTCATACCGGGCTTTGTCCTGCCAATGCCGACGGTTGCCAATTCACCCTACCGGTTGGCCAAAAACCTTCTTGCCAAACCGGGCGAGGACCCACACGAATTGCACTATCATCATTTTTCGATCTTGATGAACGCCGATCGCAGGCTTGCCTTCGTCACCGCCTGCAATATCGATGGATCCCGCACCAAGGCGGTCAATCGCGAGGACAAGACGGTCATCGACCACCCGTCGCTTGTCGAATTGGGGGTGGAGTCGATTTCCGGTGCGGAAGCCAGCGATGCTTTCCGGCCCGATCGCCGCATCGACCTTGGCGAGCAGATGACCCAGGAATTCTATTCGAGCCAGAATGTGCCTGGATTTCCCGTCGCAAAATCCAAGGAACGAATCGCTCGAATGTTCCAGAAGGGTCATATTACGCTTCGCGGCGACCCCGCATGGGGCGTGGATCAGGAGGCGGTCGCGGCAGAACGCGACACGTTCTTTTATACCAATGCTGCGCCGCAAGTCGGCTTCTTCAATCAGGGAAGCTCGCTTAACCATCCCGGCTCCAAGGGGAAGCTGAGATGGCGCGCGGTGGAAACCTATGTGCTGCGCAACGCCTATACGACGCGAGGCCGGGTCACGGTGTTTGCCGGGCCAGTGTTCCGCGAGGACGATCCTCCTTACCGCTTCGAAAGCCATGTTCCGCTGAAGTTCTGGAAGATCGCGCTGTGGTCCGATCAAGCTGGCCTGCGCGCCATCGCGCTGCTGGCGGACCAGAAGCCGGTTTTGGAAGTGATGCCTGAAGCGTTCGGCGAGCGTGCCGAGGCATTCGATGACCCGCTTGAAATTGCCAGGGTATCGGAGTTTCTTTCGACGGTGGCCGAGATTGAAGAGCTGACCGGCCTGAACTTTGGCCAGCAGGTGCGCGACGCCGACATTCGGGCCGGTTCCGAATCGGTTCCAGCACAGACTTTCAACCCAACGCAACTGGCGCCAAAGCCGTCACGGCCAAAGGCTTCATCGCCCAAGACTTCGGCGACCAAGACTTCGACGCCCAAGACTTCGGCGGCCAGCGCCCGACGTCCTGCCAAGCAATCGAAGCGATCGGCGTCTGACAACTGAAGATTGGACCGGTCGCGGCCGCTTGGAGCGCGGTCATCCGTTCGGCCGGGTATGATCGCGGTTCAGCCCGGCATGAAGCCGGTGCGCAGCGCGTGGGCCCATTCGGGCCGCGCCGCCTGCTCGGCCTGACGCGCCGCCGCCTCGTGGTCATAGTCGACAGCAATGGCCTCGAAGCGATCGGGGTGCAAGTCGACGAGGCCGTAGCGGGCGTGCGGCGAGCCTTGCTCGGAGACATGCGCCGGTGTCGTATCGTCGTGATAGGCCGGGCAGCCGATGCTGCCCGGGTTGAAGATGACCGGGCCGCCGGGAATGCGGACCAGTTCGCTGCGGTGGCTGTGGCCGCAAAGCATGATGCGGCAGGCGGGATCGATCGCGCCAAGCCGCCGCTCGATGGCGGCCAGCGGCGCGCGCACCAGTCGGCCGTCGACAATCGCGTCAGTCAGGTATTTTTCGTCGTGGTCGGGCCGGGCGTGGAAGGCGATCACGCCGGGCGCCACATCGAGCGTGAGGGGCAGCGCGAACAGCGCCTCGCGTTGGCCTGCCGTCAGCCGTTCCTGCGCGTAGCGGTCGGACGGCCACATGGTCTCGTCGGCGGTGTCGCGGGCAACGCGGCGGTCGTGATTGCCGCGCACCGTCGGCAGCTCGAGCGCCTCGAGCCGCTCCATGGTCTCGCGCGGCCAGAGCGGGCCGGAAACGCAATCGCCGAGATTGACGATGATGTCGGCACCGCCGCGTCGCCGCAGATCGTTGAGCACGGCGTCGAGCGCCAGGACATTGCCGTGGATGTCGGCGAGGACGGCAATGCGCATGGCAGGCTCCGTGGCTGAGGCAGCGTTTCCTCGCCCCCGCGAAGCGGGGGAGAGGTGGCCGCGAAGCGGCCGGCGTGGGGCCTTTAGCGCGCGGCGCACTGAAAAGTGGAACTTCCTTGAAGGGGGAAGGGGCGTCAAGGCCCCCACTCCGTCTCGGCTTCGCCGAGCCACCTCTCCCCCACTCCGTGAGGGAGAGGAACCCAAGTTCTGCAAGGGCACTTCTCGCCTTGGCTGTTAAGGTAGCGTAGTATTCAGGCTGATATTTCGATCTCGTGGCCGCCGACCGCCGGCAACGATGCGTCGTCGCCGGCCGCGGCAATCACGCTGTCGAGCAGGCCCGGGAAGCGGCGGTCGAGATCGTCACGGCGCAGCGTGATCAATCGACTGGTGCCAACCGCCTCGGTGCGGGTAACGCCGGCCTCGCGCAGCTTGGCCAAATGGTAGCTCAGATTGGTCTTCGAGCAGAGGTCGAGGAACCGGCTGCAATTCAGCGGCACCCCCTCCTTGCTCGCGAGATAGCGCACGATGGCCAACCGCGTCGGGTCGCCGAGCACGGCAAGCACGTTCGGCAGGCTGATCTGGTCGGCGGTGGGATGGGGCAAGGTCATGCCCAGGAATTAAGCACATTCGGGGCCGATTTCAACGCATCTCCTCTCGTGGCTGATGGACACATAGTTTCGCCCTGTCGCCCCGTCCTGACACCGGGCTGTCAGGATGGTTCGGCTATTTTGCAGCGGCTTTATTGACATCATGCCCTGTTATGTCCAATTGTTCAATAACCTTTGAACTAAGGAAATTGCTATGGATAAGCGCCTCATCTGGCTTGCGCTCGGATCGTTCACGATTTCGACCGAAGGTTTCGTCATCTCCAGCCTTTTGCCCGACATTGCAAAGGATGCCGCCATCTCCGTTCCGCTCGCCGGCACGCTGATCACCGCGTTTGCGCTCGCCTATGCGATCGGCACGCCGATCCTGGCAACGCTGACCGGCGAATGGGATCGTCGCCGCGTCATCCTGTGGACGCTGGTGTTCTTCGTGTTGGGCAACGTCGCCGCGGCGCTGAGCTCCTCCTTCGAATTGCTGTTGATCGCGCGCATCGTCATGGCGCTGTCGTCAGGCTTGTTCGCCGCGACCGCACAGGGGACGGCCGTTGCGCTTGTCGACGATCATCACCGCGCCCGCGCCATTGCCGTGGTGGTCGGCGGCACTACGGTTGCGGTCGCGGTCGGCGCGCCGCTCGGCGCGCTTGTTGCGACCGTCGCCGGCTGGCGCGGCACCTTCTTTGCCATTGCCGGCCTTGGCGCGCTCGCCGGCGCCATCCTGTGGTACCGGCTGCCGCGCGGCATCGTCGGCACCAGGCTGCCGCTCCGTATGCGACTGGCAGCGGCACTTCGCCCCGGCGTCATGCCTATCCTGGTGACGACCATCCTGGCACTGATCGGCGCCTTCACCGTCTTTGCCTTTGTCGCGCCGCTCGCCATCGAAGGCGGCGGACTGAACCCGATCGCGCTTCCCGGAATGCTGCTCGCCTTCGGCGTTGGCGCGGTCATCGGCAACATCGGCGGCGGCCAGGCAGCCGACCGATTCGGCGCGACACGCACCGTCTGCTGGTCGCTGGCGCTGAGTGCCGCCATGCTGGTCACATTTTCGCTGATCCCGATGTTCCTGCCGCGCGAGATCGCCGGGCCGGCGCTGATGGCCATGATGGTGCCATGGGGCATCGTCGGCTGGGCGTTCCCGCCGGCGCAGGCCAGCCGTATCATCAAGCTGGCGCCCGATGCCGCGCCCATCGTGCTGTCGCTGAACGCTTCGGCACTCTATCTCGGCGTCGCACTGGGGGCGGTGGTTGGCGCCGCGGTGCTGCGCTACGGCGCACCGGCCGACCTCGGCGTGGTCGCGGCGGCATTCCCGATCATTGGTCTGGGCGTGGTGCTGGCAGGCCACCTGGCGGCGCGTCCGGTGGCGATGCCGGCCGAATAAGGCTGTCAGTGGAGCTTGGCTGCCGGCCGCCGATAGTTCAAGTCGCGGCCGGCGGTGCGTCAAAATCCAGCGCGGCGATTTCGTCCAGCGCCGCTCGCAGGCTTGCCGCCTGCTCCTTTCCAAACGTCTCCTCGAAGCGCTGCTGGGCGACGTGCCACAGCTTCATGGCTTCTTCGAGCTTGGTCCGGCCCTGCGGTGTCAGCCTGACGCGCTTGATGCGGCGGTCGGCAGGGTCGGCGAAGGTCTCGACATAACCGTCGCGGATCAGCGGCTTCAGCGTATGACCGAGGGCCGACAGGTCCATGACGAGGGCCGCAGCGATGGCACCCATCGCCGGTTCGTTGCCGACGTGGATTTGATAGAGCAGGCCCTGCTGCGTGGCCTTAATGCCGGAGGGCGCGAGCACATCGTCATAGAATTGGCCGAGTTTCCGCGTCGCACGGCGCAGCATGGCGTTGTTGCAAAGCAGCAGGCCGGGCAAGGTGGTTTGGGACATTGGCGGATTTCCGGTGAAGGGACCGGAAGGGACCCTCGATGCAAACCAGAAATAGTCCCTGCTCCACGGATTGACAAGATGATGGTATATGCCTACATTCCAATAGTGGCATATACCATTAATTGATCTGCCGGTCGAAGCAGGGATGTTGCCCTGCGGCACTGGCATTTGGAATCGAACCAGAAGGAACAAGACAATGAGCAATCAGGACAAAGGCACGGCGGTCGTCACCGGCGCCTCTTCCGGCATCGGCGCGGTCTACGCGGACCGGCTCGCCGGCCAAGGTTATGATCTGGTGCTGGTGGCGCGGCGCGCCGACCGGCTGGAGGAATTGGCCGGCAAGCTGCGCGCCGAATACGGCCGCAAGGTCAACGTGATCAGCGCCGATCTCGCCGACGACGGCGATCTGCGACGGGTCGAGCAGGCGATATCAACCGACGACAGTGTGACGCTGCTTGTCAACAATGCCGGCCTTGGCGGTGCGCAGGTGGTGGCAACGGCCGACGCCGATGTGGCCGAGCGCATGATCAAGGTCAATGTCGTCGCCTTGACGCGCTTGACCCGGGCGGCCTTGCCGGGACTGCTGGCGCGCAACCGCGGCGCCATCGTCAACATCGCCTCGGTGCTGGCCTTCGACACCTCGTTCGGCGGCATCTACAGCGGCACCAAGGCCTATGTCGTCAACTTCACCGAGGCCCTGCAGCGGGAAGTCGCCGATAGCAAGGTCGCCATACAGGTGGTGCTGCCGGGGGCTACGCGGACAGAATTCTGGGAAGTTGCCGGAAGCGATATTGCCAACCTGCCGGCAGAGATCGTCATGACTGCCGACGATCTGGTCGATGCAGCGCTTGCCGGCCTGGCCAAGGGCGAAACCGTCACCGCGCCCGGGCTCTCCGATCCGGCTGGGTTGGAAACCTATCTTGGTGCGCGGCAAGGTTTCTTCGGCAGCCTGCTGGCCGGCAAGCCGGCGGCACGCTACGCTGCCTGAATTAACTGGTCTTACGCTGTCCGCCACATCGGAATGATCGAGGCGGCCAGCAGCAGGCCAAGCACGGCGTTGAGCATGCGCCACTGGCGCTCGGTTCGCAGCAACCGGGCGAGCAGCGTGCCCGCCACGCACCACGCCGCCAGCGATAGGGCCGCTGCAAGACCGAAGACCGTGCCGAGCAGCAAGGCGAGCTGCAGCGGCCCGTTGGCGAGCGCGGCAAAGGATGCCGCCGCTCCCAGCCCCATGGCCCAGCCCTTTGGGTTCATCCATTGCAGGCCGGCGCCGCCGAAAAAGCTGCTCGGCTTTGCCATGGCCACGTCCAGATTGGGCGGACCGCTGCGGCCGATCTTGAGGGCAAGCCACACCAGATAGAGGGTACCGGCCATTTTCATTGCCAGTTGCAGCGAAGGAGCGGCGGCCAGCAGACCAGCCAGCCCAGCAGCACCTGCCGCAGCCACCGTGGCCAGGCCGGCCGCACTCCCGGCCATCAGCGGGATAGAGCGGCGAAAGCCGAACTGCGCGCCGGACGCCGTCGACAAGGTCGTGGCCATGCCAGGCGTTGAGGTTGAGACCAGCGCGAATACGACGAGGGGAAGGACGGTTTCAAACATGCTGCTTCCTTTGAAGCCTGCACGGTAGGCTGTTTGGCTCATCAGTAAATGCAATGTTTGCTATGATCTGCATTAGCAAATATAATGGTCAGATGCTCCGCAACCTCGACACTGCCCTGGTTCGAACCTTCGTCACCGTTGCCGACAAGGCCAGCATGACGGCGGCGGCCAACGCGCTGCATTTGACGCAAGGTGCCGTCAGCCAGCAGATCAAGCGCTTGGAAGAGGTTCTCGGCTGCAGCCTGTTCGACCGCGATCGGCGCGGATTGCGATTGACCCGCTCCGGCGAGCGATTGTTCGGCAAGGGCAAGCGCCTGCTTTCCCTCAATGACGAGATCCTGGCGGAGATGGCGGGCGATGCGGTTGCCGGTCAGGTGCGGCTCGGAGTGCCGTACGACCTTGTCGGCACCTTGCTTGCGCCGGTGCTGAAGGCCTATGCCGAGGCCTATCCGCAGGTCGAGATCTCGCTTGTCTGTGCTTCGTCACCGGAGTTGGCCGCAGCCTTGGCGACCGGCACGATAGAGCTCGCGGTGATCGAGGAGCCGATCGGTCGGTCGGCCGGCGAATGCCTTGTTGTCGACCGGCTGGTCTGGGTCGGCGCCAAAGGCGGCGCCGCCCGCCGCAAGCGGCCCTTGCCGGTTTCGATGGTCGCCGAGACCTGCGCGTTCCGCCCGGTGGTGCTGGAGGCGCTTAACGAGCATGGGCTGGAATGGCGCACCGTGTTCGAAAACGGCAGCATCGATGCGACGACGGCGACGGTGCGTTCGGACTTGGCCGTCACCACCTGGTTGGCGTCGACCGTGCCTGCCGACCTCGACATTTTGGCCAATGATCCGGAGCTACCGTCATTGCCGAATTTTTCGATCAATCTGCATTTGCCGAAGCACAGCGTCGCGCCGGCTGCACTGGCATTCGCGGGCCACCTCCGCGACGGGTTGGCACGCCGACGAGAGGCGGCTTAAAAAACAGCAAAAGGACGGCTAGTGTTCAGCCGTCCTTGATCGCCCCGCCGCGTCTATTTCCAGTTCTTGCGCCGCTCGATCTCGGCTTCGGACGGCTGCTCCGTGGCAAAGGACCCGGTCTTGATCTCGCCGGAGCGTTTATAGCTCGCCATCAGGACGCCAGTGGTCGATGTCCGCGAACGGGTCAGCTTGAAGGCGGCGGGTATCGTGCCGCTGCCGAACAGTTTTTTGCCCTTGCCCAGCACCAGCGGGAAGATCAGCAAGCTGATCTCGTCGATCAGGTCATTGGCGAGCAAGGTCTGGATCAGCTCGCTCGATCCCTGAATGAGCAGGTCGGGGCCGTCCTCCTGCTTCATCCGGCGCAACGTCGCCACGACGTCGCTGCCGAGCGGCTGGCTATTTTGCCAGGACAGCGAATCTGGCCTGTGCGTCGCCACATATTTGGTGACGGCGTTGAAGCTGTCGGCGATCGGGTCATTCTTCTGATAGGGCCAATGGGCGGCGAAGATGTCGTAGGTCTTGCGGCCGAGAAGCAGCGCGAACGGTTTTGAAAACGTCTCGCCCATGGCGGCGCCCATCACATCGTCCCAGTAGTGAAACGTCCAGCCGCCGAATTTGAAGCCGCCGACAGGGTCCTCTTGCGGGCCGCCGGGCGCCTGCATGACGC
The DNA here is from genome assembly GCF_040317515.1 of Mesorhizobium sp. M1428. Classification (NCBI taxonomy): domain Bacteria; kingdom Pseudomonadati; phylum Pseudomonadota; class Alphaproteobacteria; order Hyphomicrobiales; family Phyllobacteriaceae; genus Mesorhizobium; species Mesorhizobium sp. M1428. The sequence goes on along the minus strand of NZ_JAMYKT010000016.1, from coordinate 116,653 downwards.
CGTCGAGGCTGACGAATGTTGCGGCGATGATCTTCCTCATTGGAGCTCCCTTTCCCTGATCCGTGCCGTCATGGCCGGACTTCGAGCCAAGGACGGGCAGGCAGACATTTGTCCGACAGCGGTCGGCAAATTTCCAGGGCTGGAAAGGGGATGACTGCCGACCTTGTTGCGTCGGCTTGGAGCAGAGAAACGCTCAGCCCAGACCGACGACCGTATCGTAGAGCAGCTTGAAGTTGAGCACCAGGATGAGCGCGGCGACCACCCAGGCCAGCACGGCAACGGCGCGGGAAATGGCGAAATTACCCATCTTGCGCTTGTCCGAGACGAACTGCACCAGCGGTACGACAGCGAAGGGAAGCTGCATCGACAGGATTACCTGGCTGAAGACCAGCAACTGGCCGGTTCCCCTCTCGCCATAGAGCGCAGTGACCACCACCACCGGGACGATGGCGATGCCGCGCGTCAGCAGGCGGCGCGCCCATTGCGGGATGCGCAGACGCAGGAACCCTTCCATCACGATCTGGCCGGCGAGCGTCGCCGTCACCGTCGAGTTCAGGCCGGAGGCAAGCAGCGCTACGGCAAACAGGATGGAAGCGATGCCGAGGCCAAGCAGCGGCGACAGAAGCTCGAAGGCCTGGCCGATCTCGGCAACGTCATGATGACCGGTGCCGTGGAACGCCACCGCCGACACGATCAGGATGGAGGCATTGACGAACAGCGCCAGTATCAGCGCGATGGTCGAGTCGGTCGTCGCCCATTTGATGGCGTCGCGCTTGCCGCGATCGGTGCGCTCATAGGCGCGGGTCTGCACGATCGAGGAGTGCAGATAGAGATTGTGCGGCATCACCGTGGCGCCGATGATGCCGATGGCGATGTAAAGCATGGCCGGATTGGTGACGATCTCGGACGACGGCACGAACATCGCATGCAGGATCGAGCCGACCGGCGGCGCGGCGGCAAAGATCTGGATGGCGAAGCAGCCGAAGATGATGATCAAAAGCGCTATGATGAAGGCCTCGAGGAAACGGAAGCCCTTGTTCATCAGCAACAGCAGCAGGAAGGCATCGAGCGCGGTGATGATGGCGCCGCCGATCAGCGGAATCCCGAACAGCAGTTGCAAGGCAATCGCCGTGCCAATGACCTCGGCCAGGTCGCAGGCGATGATGGCCAATTCGCAAGCGACCCAAAGCATGAAATTGACCGGTCGCGGATAATAGGCGCGGCACGCCTGCGCAAGGTCGCGGCCGGTGGCGATGCCTAGCCGGGCGGCGAGCGCCTGCAGCAGGATCGCCATCAGGTTCGACAACATGATGATGAACAGCAGCGTGTAACCGAACTGGGCCCCGCCGGCGAGGTCGGTCGCCCAATTGCCCGGATCCATGTAGCCGACCGAAACCATGTAGCCCGGCCCCATGAAGGCGAACAGCCGGCGAAGCCAGATCCCCGAGTGCGGCACCGCGATCGTGGCGTTGACTTCGCGAAGGCTGGGCTGCTCGCCGTCCTCCGGGCGGGCAAATCGCCACATGGACCGGGGGGCTGAGGTGGCTTCGGCTTCCGACATGAACTGGCTTTCCACTGGAGCGATCGACATTCTCTCCTTATGTATGCCACGGCTGAACATTATGCAATATGCTATATTTCATTGTCTGAGCTTTTTCGTGTAGCCGCTTGGCCGTGAGGCCGGCACGGCAGTGAACGCCGGTTGCGCCGACCACCGAATGGAAATAAACGGCCAGAACCAATAGGGTTCTGTGCTATGACTGCAATGCCGATTCAAACTGCCGGGAGGAGCGCGTATTGGCGCTGAAGAAAAGACCGGTTCCTCGCGAAAAGCCGCTGCCTGAAGCAGAAATTCACTCGGAAGGCTTCCGGCAGACGCGTGAAGCGCGCCGCAGCGCGCTGGTCGAGGATTATGTCGAGCTCATAGCCGACCTGATCGAGGACGGCAACGAGGCGCGCCAGGTCGACATCGCGGCACGGCTCGGCGTCGCCCAGCCGACGGTAGCGAAAATGCTGACGCGGCTGTGCGCCGACGGGCTGGTTTCCCGGAAACCCTATCGCGGCGTGTTCCTGACCGATGCCGGCCGCAAGGTTGCGGAAGAGAGCCGCATTCGCCACCAGACGGTCGAGGCCTTCCTGCGCTCGCTCGGCGTCAGCGCCGAGACGGCGCGCATCGACGCCGAAGGCATCGAGCACCATGTCAGCGCCGAGACGCTCGAAGCCTTTCGCAAGGCAATAATCGCAGCCCGCTGAAAAGCACGGCCAACGCATCTCGTCGCGCCACTCGCTTCTCACGGGTAGGGTGAACGGCACAGACCTTGCGATGTCTCGGCCAGAGCAAACAAGCGTCAGCAAGCATTGCTTGTTCGCACGAAAAATACTGTGACTTGGCGTAACCGTTGAGATAATTGTTGTCGTGTCCGATCGAACCGCGACACGGCCCGATCGGCCGGAAACTTGCATCACGGGTGTTGCCATGCTCTGGAAGGGCCGTCGTCAGAGTGACAATGTCGAGGACGAGCGCGGCCAGAGCGGCGGGCTTGGTGGCGGGCCGGGGCAGTTTCGCATCCCGATCGGCGGTCGCGCCGGCGGCGGCGGCATGTCGGGCATCATCATCGTAGGGTTGATTTTCCTGGCAGGGTGGTATTTCGGCTTCGACCCGAGCCAGATCCTCGATAACAGCGGCTTGCAGCCCGGCGGCGGCGAGATCACCGACAATAGCGGCGAGCAAGGCGGCGGTACCGGTGCGCCGGCATCCGACGAGATGAAGCAGTTCGTGTCGACCGTGCTGGCCGAAACCGAGGATACCTGGACCGGTATTTTCCAGTCCGAGGGCCTGACCTATCAGGATCCAAAACTGGTCCTGTTCAGCGGCCGGATTCGCTCTGCCTGCGGTTCTGCCTCGTCGGCGGCCGGGCCGTTCTACTGTCCCAACGATCGCAAGGTCTATCTCGACACCACCTTCTTCCAGCAGCTCGATCAGCAGTTCGGCGCGTCCGGCGATTTTGCACAGGCCTATGTGATCGCGCATGAGGTCGGCCATCACGTGCAGAACCTCGTCGGCATCCTGCCCAAATTCAACCAGATGCGGCAGAATATGAGCGAAGCCGACGCCAACCACATGTCGGTGCAGGTCGAGCTGCAGGCCGACTGCTTTGCCGGCATCTGGGCACATTTCACCGGTCAGAAGGGCATCTTGGAACAGGGCGACATGGCGGAGGCACTGAACGCCGCCAAGCAGATCGGCGACGACACGTTGCAGAAGAAGATGCAGGGCTACGTCGTGCCGGAAAGCTTCAACCATGGCACGTCGCAGCAGCGGCAGACCTGGCTGGCGCGAGGCTTCCAGAACGGCAAGCTTTCGGACTGCGACACGTTCAACAACCCGATCTGAGCTGACGGTTTCTCGTAATCCGAGAGACTGGATCGCAGTCAGGGGATGTCAGGATGAAAACACTCTGCCCGTTCCCTCATTGTTCCCAGCGATGTGCTCGCCTATAAGGTGTGTTCCCGTTCGCTCGGGCGGCCCGAGGAGATACCATCATGATAGACCCCAAAACCGCCAGGCGGGGCCTTGCGCTTGTTTTCACCACCCTGCTGCTCGACATCATCGGCTTCGGCATCATTATGCCGGTGCTGCCGGCCTATCTCAGGGAATTGACCGGCGTCGGCATCAGTGAGGCGGCCATCGAGGGCGGCTGGCTGTTTTTCGTCTATGCGGCGATGCAGTTCGTTTTCGCACCAGTGATGGGCGGGTTGAGCGACCGGTTCGGACGGCGGCCTATCCTGCTTGCCTCGGTGCTGACGTTCGCTATCGACAATCTGATCTGCGCTATCGCCTGGTCCTATCCGATGCTGTTCATCGGCCGCGTGCTGGCCGGCGTTTCTGGCGCCAGCTATTCCACGACATCGGCGTTTATCGCCGACATCTCGACCGACGAAAACCGTGCGAAGAATTTCGGGCTGCTCGGCATCGCTTTCGGTGTCGGCTTCGTCATCGGGCCGGTTCTGGGCGGGTTGCTCGGCACGTTCGGGCCACGTGTGCCGTTCTATTTCGCTGCCGGGCTTGCTTTCGCAAACTTTCTGATCGCGCTGTTTCTGTTGCCGGAAACGCTTGATAACAAGCACCGTCGCCGCTTCGAGTGGAAACGCGCGAACCCGGTCGGCACGCTCGTCCAGATGCGCAACTACGAAGGTATCGGCTGGATTGGACTTGTCTTCTTTCTGATGACGCTTGGGCACATGATGTATCCCGCCGTCTGGTCGTTCGTCTCCAGTTATCGCTATGGCTGGAGCGAACAACAGATCGGCTTCTCGCTCGGCGCCTTCGGCCTGTGCGGGGCGATCGTCATGGCGACAGTCCTGCCGCGTGTGATCCCTAAACTTGGCGAGTGGAAGACGGCGGTAATCGGTCTGGCATTTACCGCACTCAGCGCCTTCGGCTACGCCTTCGCGTCACAAGGCTGGATGATCTACGCGGTGATCGTCGTCGGATGTCTCGAGGCGTTGGCCGACCCGCCGCTCAGAAGCCTGGCGGCCGCCAAGGTGCCACCTTCCGCCCAGGGCGAACTCCAGGGCGCGATGACCTCGATCTTCTCGATCACCTCGATCATCACACCGCTGCTTTATACGGCGATCTTTTCCTGGTTCACGGGGTCGAGCGCGCCCGTAGTTTTCGGCGGTGCCCCGTATCTGCTCGGCGCGATTTTCCTCACGCTGGCGCTCGTCGTCTTCGTCACCAGGGTGGCCAAGCCGACGCCGAAGGAAGTCAAACGCATGCACGCGCAGGAAGCGGTGACCGACGGGGCTTGATCGGCGCCGGGAGCCCGGCCGGCGCCGTCAGTCAAATCCGTTGGTTACGCATGCGCTAGACACGCTCGGCCAGTGCCGGCTCGCCGCGCTTTTCGCGGATGAGATTGACGAAGCGGCGAAACAGATAGTGCGAATCCTGCGGGCCGGGCGAGGCTTCGGGATGATGCTGGACCGAGAAGACTGGCCTGCCGGTGAGCGCAATGCCGCAATTCGAACCGTCGAACAACGAGACATGCGTTTCCTCGACACCGCTCGGCAACGAGTCGGCGTCGACGGCAAAGCCATGGTTCATCGAGACGATCTCGACCTTGCCGGTGGTGTGGTCCTTGACGGGATGATTGGCGCCGTGGTGGCCCTGATGCATTTTTGCGGTCTTGCCGCCCAGCGCCAGCGCCAGCATCTGGTGGCCGAGGCAGATGCCGAACAGCGGGATTTCGGTCTTCAACAGATCCTGGATGACCGGAACGGCGTAGTCACCGGTGGCTTCCGGATCGCCTGGGCCGTTGGATAGAAAAATGCCGTCGGGCCGCATCGCTAGGATCTCCTCGGCGCCGGTTTTTGCCGGCACCACGGTGACCTTGGCGCCGAGGCCGGCCAGCAGGCGCAATATATTGCGTTTGACGCCGTAGTCGACGGCAACGACGTGCATCGACGGATCGGCCTGTTCGCCAAAGCCCTCGTTCCAGACCCAGGGCGTCTCGCGCCAGACCGAGGACTGGCCGGAGGTGACCTCCTTGGCGAGATCAAGCCCGATGAGCCCCGACCATGCGGCGGCGCGGCGCTTGAGGTCATCGACGTCGAAGATACCGTCGGGCGCGTGCGCGATGACGGCGTTGGGCATACCCTTTTCGCGGATCAGCGCGGTCAGCGCCCGCGTGTCGATGCCTGAAAGTGCGACGATGCCGCGCTTCTTCAGCCACTGGTCGAGACCGGTTCCGGCGCGGTAATTCGACGGGTTGGTGACATCGGCCTTGAACACGGCGCCGACGGCACCGGCGCGGGCCAGCGGATTGAGGTCCTCGATGTCTTCGTCATTGGTGCCGATATTGCCGATATGCGGGAAGGTGAAGGTGACGATCTGGCCGGCATAGGACGGGTCGGTGAGTATCTCCTGATAGCCGGTCAGCGCAGTGTTGAAGCAGACCTCGGCGACGGCGGAGCCGGCGGCGCCCAGACCGCGACCCTCGATGACGGTGCCGTCGGCCAGCACCAGCAGGGCTGTCGGCCTCTCGGTGGCCCAAGGGGGGGTCGATGCGGCGGTCATCGTTGCCATGGCGGCACTCCTAAAGGCTGCGCCCCTCAATCGGCGCAACAAAAGGCGCGAAGCGGCAATCTCACAGCCTCGGCGCGCTAACTTTTCACTTGTGCATGTCGTTGCCCAAAACCGCTACGCACTTTTGGGCGACGTGCACTAGAATTCAATTCATGCAAGGCCCAGTACATAGGGGAAGGCGCCAAGGCGGTCAATGATGCCGCACCGTGCGAGCCTGGATTTATTTCGTCGAATAATATCAGCGGTTTGCCGGACGCTATCGAGTTTGCCTTGAGCTATCGGCATGACTATTGTCCGCCGCATTCGAAGGAGAAAGCACCATGCGAGGAAAAATCGCCGAATCCCTGAAGAGCGCGATGAAGGCGCAGGACAAGCGCCGGCTGCCGACATTGCGGCTGATCCAGGCGGCCATTCATGATCGCGATATCGCCAATCGCGGCGCCGGCAAGGAGCCGGCCAGCGACGACGAAATCCTGCAGATCCTTGCCAAGATGGTGAAGCAACGCGAGGAATCGGCCAAGGCCTTCGATGACGGCAAGCGACCGGAGCTTGCAGCGCAGGAGCGCGACGAGATGGCCATCATTCGCGACTTCCTGCCGACGCAACTGGGCCAGGCCGAGACGGAAAGCGCCGTCCGTTCCGCCATCGCCGAGACCGGCGCCAGCGGTGTCAAGGACATGGGCAAGGTGATGGCGGCGCTCAAGGAGAAATATGCCGGGCAGATGGATTTTTCCAAGGCGAGCGGCATCGTCAAGAGCCTGCTTCAGTAAGCTGCGGAAGGGCCTTGCCGTCGCGCCCGCAATCCGGCAAAAGCTCGCGCCCGTGATCGAACTCGTCAAACCGGCGTTTGAACACCTGCCGTCCTACAAGGCGGCCCTCGAGCGCGGCTGGTCGCCGGACAATGTGCGGCTGCTCGACGCGACGCGCGAGCAGCTTGCGGCTATAGAAAAGGATCCAGCGACTTTCCTTGCCGATCTCGACGATCCTGATGGCAAGGGACCGCCGATCACCTTGCCGGACGGTTCGACGGTGCCGCGGCTGCCCGGATTCCGGCGCTGGATCTGGGACGAGGAAGTCGCAGGCTCGATCGGCTTGCGCTGGCAACCCGGCACCGCGGCGCTGCCGTCGCACGTGCTCGGTCACATCGGCTATGCGGTGGTGCCGTGGAAACGGGGACGCGGCTATGCGACCGAGGCGCTGCGGCTGATGCTGGTGGAGGCGAGGGCGGTTGGCCTGCCCTTCGTCGAAATCACCTGCAAGCCACACAATGTGCCCTCGCAGAAGGTCGTTCTGGCCAATGGCGGCCGGCTCGTCGGGCATTTCTTCGAGGATGCTTCCTACGGCGGTGCGGAAAGCCTGCGCTACCGGATTGATCTATAGCCCTATTCGGCGGCAGCCGGCAGCGGCGGCGCAGCCCGGCTTCGCCATTCCCAGACATGCGAAGCAAGCGCAACCGCGACCGCGACCAGCATGGCGATCGCGCCAACCACCGGCAGGCTACGATAGCCATAGCCGGCATTGAGCATGGCTGCGCCAAGCGATGCGGCGAGTGCGATGCCGACATTGAAGCCCGACGGAATGAGTGACGAGGCGAGGTTGGAGGCGTCCGCGGTCCAGGTCAGGATGCGGGTCTGGATCGGCGTGCCGATGGCAAAGTTGAGGCCGCCCCAGACGAAGATCGCTATCACCATCGGCAGCGGGTAAGGGCTGACAGCGTAGATCAAGGCGAGCATTGCCGCTTGCAGGAAAAGCATGGCGATAAGCGACGGCATCAGCTTCCAGTCGGCGAGCCGCCCGCCGACGAAGACGCCGATCGTTGCGCCGACCCCATTGAGCAGGAGCACCCAAGGTACCCATTTCTCGTCGAGGCCGGTGATCTCGAGCAGCGTCGGCGTGATGTAGGTGAACAGGCCGAACTGGCCGATCATCAGCATCAGCATAATAATGAGCGAGGTCCAGACCTGCTGGCGTGCGAGCACGCGGACCTCGCTGCCAAGGCTCGCTGACGGGCTCGACGATCCCGTCTTGCGCGGCAGCAAGGCGCCGATTGCCGCGAAGGCCACCACGCCGAGAGCGCACATCACCCAGAATGTCGCGCGCCATCCCCAGATGTTGCCGATTGCCGTGCCGGCCGGAACGCCGATGACATTCGATACGGTGAGGCCGGACAGGATCAGCGCCACCGCCATGCCGCGCTGGTCTTCGCGCACGAGGCCGACGGCCACCACCATGGCAACGCCGAAATAGGCGCCATGCGCCACGGCCACGGCTATCCGCAACAGCAGCATCGAGGCGAAGTCGGGCGCCAGCGCGCAGGCGGCCTGGCCGATGGTGAAGGCTGCAGTCAGTCCAAGCAGCAGGGCCTTGCGGGAGAACCTTTTGGTGGCGAGCGCCAGCAGCGGGCCGCCGACTGCAATGCCGCCGGCATAGCCGGAAACGAGATAACCGGCGGTCGGGATCGCGACGCCAAGGCCACCGGCCACCTGCGGCAGCACGCCGGCGATGACGAATTCGGTGGTGCCGAAGGCGAAGGCGGCAATGAACAGGGCAATGAGGGGGAGCATGGCGGAAAGGCGATCCTCGGATAAGGTCGCCTCAAACCACGGATGAGGGCAGCGGGCAATCCAGAAATTGTCGACGCCGCTTTAGCTTTTCTTGATCGCCGGTCAGGCGCCCGCCGCTAAGACAAGAGCTAGGCGGCTGCCTTCCTCCCGTAAGGAATTTTCAGCCACGCCCGTTCGTGAAGATAGTAGAGCAGCGACTTGGTGACGACCTCGGTCAGGCCGATGGCCGCGGCGAGCTTGATGCTTCCGGTCACGACGAGCGAAATGATCATCGTGTCGATGGTACCGGTGATGCGCCAGGAAAGCGCTTTGGCGAAGCTGCGCGAATGGGTGTCCATCGACTTTCCTCCCGGTAGATATTGGACGACCCTTTAGCCGACAGACGGGAAGCGGCGCAAAGATAATTTTTGCGCCTTGGCCCACAGCAATTTTCATAGGCGATGTTCTGAAGCTACCCGGCCTGTGGATGCAATCTATCCAGCCTTCAGCCGCGAACCGGTGAGCAGGCCGCGCTCTTCAAGCACGGGATAGGCCATCGAGGCGAGCAGCGAGTTAATCTGCTTGAGGTCGCGAATGGTGTCGAGATGGATGGAACTGGTCTCGACACTCTTGGCGGTGCCGTCGCGCAGCCGCACGAAATGGCTCTGGCTGGTTTCCTTCTCGCGGTCGCGCAGCCGGTCCTTTTCCAGCACCAACTGGCGAGCGGTCTCCGGATCGCGGGACACCAGCACGTTGAAGGCTAGCCTGGCATTGGCAAGCACCAGGGCATGGAAGGCGCAAAGCTCGCGCCAGCCTTCCGGCGTGAACTCCAGTCCGCGCTCGAATTTCTTCTTCACGTGGACCAGCATGTTGCGCACGATGATGTCGCCGACCTGCTCCAGCTTGACGCAGGCGCCGATCAACTCCTGGCAACGCAGGGCCTCGTCCTCGCTCAGCGGGTTCTTGGTGACCTTGGCGAGATAGAGCTTGATCGCCGCGTGCTTCCTGTCGACACGGTCGTCGAGTGCGGCCAGCGCGCCGATCTTGTCGGCATCGGCGCTCTCATAGAGCTCGATGATCCGTTTCAGCATGATCTCGACCGTCTCGCAGACCCGTACCACCTCGCGGGTGGCGTTGGCCAATGCCTGGCTGGGCACGTCGAGCGCACTTTCGTTGAGCGCCGAAAGCTCGACGACGTCGAGCGCATTGGCGGGCTGCGGCTTGGTGCCCAACGCCACGGTTCTTTCCGAGGCACGATAGACCAGGCTCGCCAGCGGCAGGCCGGCGATCAGGATCAGGATGTTGAAGACGATGTGGGCATTGACGATCTGCTCCGGCACGGTGCTGCCCAAGAAGGCGACCGGCGGCTTGAACGTCAGGAACAGGATCAGCATGATCAGCGAACCCATGCCGCGCATCAGGAGATTGCCGATCGGAACGATACGAACGCCGGGTTCTGCGTTGCGGGTTAGAAGCGGCGCGATGATCGAAGAGCCGAGATTGACGCCGAGCACCAGCACGATACCGAGTTCGGGCGGGATGAAGCCGCGGCCGGCCAGCGTCACCATCAGCAGCACCGCGGCGATCGAGGAATGGAACAGCCAGGTGACCAACGCCGCCAGAAGATAGGCGGTGACCGGATCGCCGGAGAAGTAGTCGACGATGAGCGGCATCAGCGTGCTCTGGCGCAGCGGCTCCGATGCCTGGCCGATCATCTCCAGCGACAGAAGCAGCAGGCCGATGCCGACCAGGATGCGGCCGAACTGGCGCCAGTCGCGCCGCTCGGTGGCCATGAACATGACGGTGCCGGCGACCAGGCAGACCGGCACCAGCAGCGACAGATCGAAGGTAAGCAGCTTGACCACGAGCGCCGAGCCGATCTCGGCGCCGCGCACCGCAAGCTGGCCCGACATGCCGCTGACAATGCCGGAGCCGGCGAATGAGCCGACCAGCAAGGTGACGGCGGTCGAGCTTTGCAGTGCGACCGCCAGGCCGCAGCCGGCCAGAACCGCCATGAACGGATTGCGCATGGTGGCGCGCAGCTTGTGGCGCAGCACATCGCCATAGGCGCGCTCGACGCCGGTCTTCACCAGACGGGTGGCAAACAGCATTAGTGCCACCGCACCGGCAAGGTGCAGCAAAACGACGGAGCCACTCATGCCAGGCCCCGCAACGCGACAGGTGCCAGCGACGCGGGCGCGGTGAAGTCAAAGGGGCAAAGGTGGGCGCGAATCGTGGACATTGCAGAGGTTGATGTTACTCCGATTTATTTTAGCCGAATAATAAATTTTGCCCGGCTTGGACGAGTGTTGCCACGCGACGGGGCGTGTCGGAAATGGATGGCTGACAAAATGGTTGCATTGCCGGCTGGGCTGCGGAGGGTCACGCAGCCCAGGCGGAGTGATCGCTTTAAAGGTAGTACTCAATTAGGCGGCCTAAATATAAGTAATCATTACGAAAACGTAATCTGTGTGTTCAGTTTCGGTTCATCCTTCCGGCTCCTGTCCGTAGGCATCGACAACCAAGGAGTACCCGCCATGAAACGCATCGTTCTTTCCGCCATTGCCTTCTCGATGCTGGCTGCAACCACCTTGCAGGGCCAGGCTGCACCTCTGAACACACCAAACGCGCCGCAGTCGAACTACAGCCAGGTCGACTGGCAAAAGCCCGGCAGGCATGTCGAGGTGAACAAGCATGTCGACGTGAACAAGCGCGTCATAGTGAAGAAGAAGGTCGTGGTGAAGCGCAGCCATTGGCGCAACGGCCAGAGATATTCGAGCTGGAAACGTCACCAGCCGATCCGCGACTATCGCCACTATGGCCTGCGCCGTCCGGGTCCCGGCCAGGAATGGATACGGGTCGGCAACGACTATCTGCTGGTGAGCGTTCTCTCCGGGCTGATCTTCGGCGCCATCGCCGCGCAGTGAGCCCGGAACGGCTGACGGGCGCTGCGCCGGCTTAGATCGAGAAGGCGGCCCGCGGGCCGCCTTCTCTTTTTGGCCTGTGAAAACCGGGTATGGTCGCCATTAGGAGTCGTCGGACTTCGCCCGTGTGATTATATGGAGGCCAAACGAGCTGTCCCCCAATGCGCTTTCCGCCTGCTTTCCTTGACGAGATCCGCGACCGCGTACCGATTTCTTCAGTGATCGGCCAGCGCGTCGCGTGGGACAGGAAGAAGACCAACGCGCCGCGAGGCGATTATTGGGCGTGCTGTCCGTTCCATGGCGAGAAGAGCCCATCCTTCCATTGCGAGGACAAGAAGGGCCGCTATCACTGTTTCGGCTGCTCAGTTTCTGGCGATCATTTCAAGTTCTTGACCGAACTCGATGGGATGAGCTTTCCAGAGGCAGTCGAGAAGATCGCCGACATGGCCGGCGTGCCGATGCCGGTTCGCGATGCCCAGGAGGAGCGGCGCGAAAAGGAACGCGCCAGCCTGACCGATGTCATGGAGATGGCGACGGTGTTCTTCCAGGAGCGGCTGCAGGGACCGGAAGGGGCAAAGGCCCGCGCCTACCTGCGCGACCGGGGGCTGACACCGGCGACGCAGCAGTCCTTCCGCCTCGGCTATGCCGCGGACAGCCGCAACACGCTGAAGGAGCACCTTGCCGCCAAGGGTGTCCCCAAGACCGACATCGAGGCGTGCGGGCTGGTGCGCCATGGCGACGACGTCCCGGTTTCCTACGATTGGTTCCGCGACCGCATCATGTTCCCGATCCCGGATTCCAGGGGCAAGATCATCGCCTTCGGGGGGCGGGCGCTGGCGCCGGATGCGCTGGCCAAATACATGAACTCGCCCGATACGGAGCTCTTCCACAAGGGCAACGTGCTCTACAATTTCGCCCGCGCTCGCAAAGCGCTGGCCAAGGGCGGCACCGTCATTGCCGTCGAAGGCTACATGGATGTGATCGCGCTGGCGCAGGCCGGCTTCGAGAATGTCGTGGCGCCGCTCGGCACTGCGCTGACCGAAAACCAGCTCGAACTTCTATGGCGCATGGCCGGCGAGCCGGTGCTGTGCTTCGACGGCGACCACGCCGGGTTGAAGGCAGCGTGGCGCGCCGCCGACATGGCGCTGCCGACGGTCCAGGCTGGCCGCTCCGTGCGCTTCGCCCTGCTACCGGAGGGCAAGGATCCCGACGATCTGGTCAAGGGTGATGGACCGGATGCGTTCCGGGCCGTGCTTTCCGAGGCACGGCCGCTGGCCGACCTCTTGTGGATGCGCGAGACCGCCGGCGGCATCTTCGACACGCCGGAACGGCGGGCGGAGCTCGAAAAGACACTGCGCGAACTGACCAGCCGCATCCGCGACGAGAGCCTTCGCTATCACTACCAACAGGAAATGCGCGAGCGGGTACAGAGCTTCTTCGGGGCCCAGCGCGGACGCCAGGGACGTCAGGACGGACGGCCAGGTGAGCGCTTCCCGGGCAGGGTCTCCGCACCGGGCGGACAGTTTGCGCGCGGCGGCAATGCCGGTGGGCGCACCGCGATCACCGAAAGCCTCGGCCGCTCGGCGCTGGTCAAACGCGGTAGCGAGGGCATGTCGGTGCGCGAGGCGACGATCATTGCGGCCCTCGTCAACCATCCCGTGCTGATCGACGAGAATTTCGCCCATGTCGAGTTCCTCGATCTCGCCAACTCCGATCTGAAGCGGCTGCATGCGTCCATCCTCGACGCCATGGCGCATGATATGGCAAACGACCGCAACGCAGTGATCGCGACGATCGAGCGGGCTGGCTGCGGTGAGATATGGCAGCGCGCGGTGGCGCTGATCAAACGTGCGCGGCAATGGCCGGCCCTGGAAACGGCAGCACTCGACGATGCTCGCGATGCGTTCAGCCAAGCTCTCCACTTGCAGCGCAGCGCGCGCACCTTACATAAGGAGCTGAAGCAGGCGGAAGCAGCGCTCGCCAGCGATCCCACGGACGAAAATTACCGGCACCTGGTCGAAATCCAGGCGCAATTTCGTGATGTGCAGGCAACGGAAGCGCTGATCGAAGGGTTTGGCGTATCGTCGGGCAGAGCTGGGCGCGTTTAGATCGAAGCCTCCAGAAGACTGAAATGTAAGGACGTGCTTGCGCGTTGAATCAAGCGTGCGGTGCTCTAAGTCGGGTAATTGATTCGCTTTTTTCATGCGAATCATGCGAGAGGCGCTTGACCTTCCGACAGAATGGCGGAATCAGGTCGATTCGAAACGTTAACCCGCCCCGGCATCGACGGGAATGCAGCGATGTAAGGTACTGATCACTGGACAGGCAGTCAGCTTGCCACAGATATCAGGGTTAATCTGGACTTAACGAGAGATGCAGTTACTGGCCCGGTAAAGCGCGTTCTGGAAGGAGCGCATCCAATTTGACCGGACCGGCAGCTTACGCGGCTTTGATACTCAGCCGCTTGGAGAAAATAAAGACTATGGCGACAAAAGAAAAGGAAGAAGTCGAGACCGAACGCGAGGCCGCGACTGATGGCCCTCTGCTCGACCTTTCCGACGATGCTGTCAAGAAGATGATCAAGGCCGCCAAGAAGCGCGGCTATGTCACCATGGACGAGCTGAATTCGGTGCTGCCCTCGGAGGAAGTGACTTCCGAGCAGATCGAGGACACGATGGCCATGCTTTCCGACATGGGCATCAATGTGGTCGAGGACGACGAGCAGGGCGAGGAGCCCGAAGCCGCCGATACCGCCGCTGATGCCGAGGAAGATGCCAACGAGCTGGCCGAGCAGACCGGCACCGCCGTCGCCGCCACCACGACCAAGAAAGAGCCGACCGACCGCACCGACGATCCGGTCCGCATGTATCTGCGCGAGATGGGCTCGGTCGAGCTTCTGTCGCGCGAGGGCGAAATCGCGATCGCCAAGCGCATCGAGGCCGGCCGCGAGACGATGATCGCGGGCCTGTGCGAAAGCCCGCTGACTTTCCAGGCCATCATCATCTGGCGTGACGAGCTCAACGAATCGAAGATCCTGCTGCGCGAGATCATCGACCTCGAGGCGACCTATGCCGGGCCGGAGGCCAAGCAGGCGCCGGTTGTCGAGCGTATCGAGGAAGCCAAGACCGAGGAAAAGTCGCGCCGTTCGCGCGAGGACGAGGACGACATCACCAATGTCGGCGGCGACACCCGTGGCCTGGTGGACGACGACGAAGAAGACGATGACGAGGCGAGCCTGTCGCTGGCGGCGATGGAAGCGGAACTGCGCCCGCAGGTGATGGAGACGCTCGACGTCATTGCCGACACCTACAAGAAACTGCGCAAGCTGCAGGACCAGCAGGTCGAGAACCGGCTGGCCGCCGCCGGCACGCTGTCGCCCAGCCAGGACCGCCGGCTGAAGGAGCTGAAGGACCAGCTGATCAAGGCGGTGAAGTCGCTGTCCTTGAACACGGCGCGCATCGAGGCGCTGGTCGAGCAGCTCTACGACATCAACAAGCGCCTGGTGCAGAACGAAGGCAAGCTGCTCAGGCTGGCCGAAAGCTATGGCGTGCGCCGCGAGGAATTCCTCAGGGAATATCAGGGCTCGGAGCTCGATCCGAACTGGACCCGCTCGATCGGCAATTTGACCTCGCGCGGCTGGAAGGAATTCACCAAGAACGAGAAGGACGCCATCCGCGACCTGCGCGCCGAGATCCAGAACCTCGCCACCGAGACGGCGATTTCGATCCAGGAATTCCGCAAGATCGTCAACCAGGTACAGAAGGGCGAGCGCGAAGCCGCAATCGCCAAGAAGGAAATGGTCGAGGCCAATCTGCGCCTCGTCATCTCCATCGCCAAGAAATACACCAATCGCGGCCTGCAGTTCCTCGACCTGATCCAGGAAGGCAATATCGGCCTGATGAAGGCGGTCGACAAATTCGAATACCGCCGCGGCTACAAGTTCTCGACGTACGCGACATGGTGGATCCGGCAGGCGATCACCCGTTCGATCGCCGACCAGGCGCGCACCATCCGCATTCCGGTGCACATGATCGAAACGATCAACAAGATCGTGCGCACCTCGCGCCAGATGCTGCATGAGATCGGCCGTGAGCCGACGCCGGAAGAACTGGCGGAAAAGCTCGCCATGCCGCTGGAAAAAGTGCGCAAGGTGCTGAAGATCGCCAAGGAGCCGATCTCGCTCGAAACGCCGGTCGGCGACGAGGAGGATTCGCATCTCGGCGATTTCATCGAGGACAAGATGGCGATCCTGCCGATCGACGCAGCGATCCAGGCCAATTTGCGCGAGACGACGACGCGCGTATTGGCCTCGCTGACGCCGCGCGAAGAGCGCGTGCTCAGAATGCGCTTCGGCATCGGCATGAACACCGACCACACGCTTGAAGAGGTCGGCCAGCAGTTCTCGGTCACCCGCGAGCGCATCCGTCAGATCGAAGCCAAGGCGCTGCGCAAGCTCAAGCACCCGAGCCGCTCGCGCAAGCTGCGCAGCTTCCTGGACAGTTGAGGCCGGTGACGGATAAGCAGTTCAAAGGGCGCCGGTGGCGCCCTTTTCCGTTTTGGCATAGGCGATCACGATTGGACGCGCCGCTCTTGCGGGTCGTGCCCTACGAGAGGATAATTCCGCGACGGACGCATTCTCTGGGCGACAAACCCGGATGCCCGCCCCGGCGGTTGGACGCCGTGCTCCGCGGCACCGGAGGGAGGTGTGCCATGACAACTTACATCGTGCTGATCAACTGGACGGACCAAGGCGCCAAAAACGTGCGCGAGTCGCCGAAGCGGCTCGATGCCGCCAAGAAGCTGCTGGGAGACATGGGCGGGTCCTTCAAGGCATTTTATCTCACCATGGGGGATTGCGACATGGTGGCCGTGCTCGAAGCGCCCGACGATGCCGTCCTGGCTCGCTTCTCGCTGATGCTGGCGGCGGGCGGAAACGTCAGGACGCGGACTCTCAAGGCTTTCCCGGAGGATGCCTATCGCGAGATCATCACCTCGCTCGGGTAAGTTGCGCTCCAGGCCTGGCTGGCCATTTCGCGGGTTTCGTGTTGCGTTGCGGCGCAATGGCGTTTGCCGGATAGTCGGTGCGCGTCCCTCTGGTTCGAAACATGAGCAAGCCGCTGCTGACCGTCTGGTATAATACGCGCTGTCCGGTCTGTGATGCCGGTATCAGCCGGCAGAAGCGGCGGCTGATCGAGGCAGTCAAGGCCGGGCGGATCGAATTTCGCGACATCAATGCCGAACCGACGGCGCTGGCCCGCTACGGCATAAGGCTGGAGGATATCCGGCGCCGGCTGCATGCGACCGACGCCGGTGGCAAATTGCTGGTCGGCGCCGATGTTGCCGTTGCGGTGTGGCTGATAACGCCGGGCGAGGGCTGGTTGGCGACGCTGTTCGGCAATCCTGCCGCACTGCCTTTGACGCGCTATGCCTATGATCGTTTCGCCGATCTGCTCTACGCCTGGAATCGGCGTGAAGGCCGCTGGTAACGGTGCACGTTCACTTGGCAAAGGCCCGGAGATTGTTTCCGGGCCTTCGCATGGGCCGCTATTGAGCCGCCGGCTCGCAAAGCCAGCCAACGATGTGGCGCACCGCCGGCAGCACCAGCAGCAGCGTCGGAAATGCCACCAGCCAGGACAGGGCCCAGGCCGTCAGCCATGTGGCCGGCAGATCGGGCTGGAAGCCAAGGCTTTTCAGCGTCGAGATAAACGACACGATGAACGTCATTAGCAACGACAGCACCAGCGGGCTGACGATGGCGGCATAGTGCGCTGGCAGCTTTCTGCGCGAGGTTTTTCACAATCATCTGGGATTTTCCCTGAAGCATCCGGTCCGTCGCCTGGCATCCATTCGCCGGTCTTCGGCGTAACTGCCCGGAACGACCGGGGGTGGATGCGTTGCTTCACGTCAGACGCTTACGGAGTGGTGTTCGGCCCTCACGCGCTTCCTAGCCGCGCTTGCCGGCGAAAATCAATCCTGCCGGGCGCTATTTCCAGATACATCGTAAGATATATCTTGACTGGGTCGCTGTGGATGTCTAATTGAGATATATCTTAAGACATAACTCAAGGAGCAGACGATGCACAAAGGCAATCATTTCGGGCGTCATCGTTTCGGCGAACACGCCGAGCGCGTTTTCATGCATATGGCCGGCAAGTTCGGCGGACGCGGCGGCTTCAGACCGTTCGGGAATGGCATGAGAGGCGGCGGACGCGGCGGGCCGGGCGACATGTTCCGCGCCGGGCGCATGCTGGCCGACGGCGACCTCAAGCTGATCACGCTGTCGCTGCTGGCCGAGGCGCCGCGGCACGGCTACGACATCATCAAGGCGCTGGAGGAGCGCACCAGCGGCTTCTACAGCCCGAGCCCCGGCGTGGTCTACCCGACGCTGACCTTCCTGGAAGAGGCCGGCTATGCCGTTTCTGCGGCGGAAGGCAACAAGAAGGTGTTTTCGATCACCGAGGCAGGGCAGGCGCACCTCAACGAAAATCGCGAGATGATCGACCACGTGCTCGACCATCTCGAGCGCTTCGGCCGCAAGATGGCTAAGGCGCGCGACTGGTTCGGCTGGAACGATGACGGCGACGGTGGCCGGCGCGGCCGCGGCCGCTCGGAAAAGCGCGACGAGTTTCGCGCCGTGCGCCACCGGCTGCGCGCCGCGCTCGGCGAAATCGTCGATGCACCTGAAGCAAAGCAGACCGAGGCAATCAGCATATTGGAAGCTGCCGCAGAGGCCTTGGAAGCGTTGTCGCGCGACTGACCTCTGGCCGCCATGCCAGTTGCGGCCCTTGCCCGCTCGGCCAAGGACCGGTACTGAAAATCATCCTGCACCGCGCTATGTGGTGCAGGATGATTGCCGTTGGAGGATACCCCATGTCTTTTCTGAAGCGTCTTTTTGGCGGAGGCAACGAAGCCGCCGAGCCAAAGACAGCGGCACCGGCAAAGCAGATCGAGCACAAGGGATTTTTGATCAGCGCCACGCCCTACAAGGCGGAGGGCCAGTACCAGACCTGCGGCGTGGTTTCAAAGGAGATCGACGGCGTGATGAAGGAGCACAAATTCATCCGCGCCGACCGCTTCGCCGGGCTTGATGACGCTGTCGACATCTCGATCAAAAAGGGCATCCAGCTGGTCGATGAGCAAGGCGAGAAGATCTTCGGGTAGATCGGCTACTACAGCCTTGGGTCGATTGGCTCGCTTTCCAACGCCAGCACGCCGAAGACACACTCGTGAACCCGGCGAAGCGGCTGCCTGGCGACAAATCGCGTTAGCGCTTCGTGACCAAGCGCGAATTCTCTGAGCGCCAGGCTGCGCTTGCCGGCCAGGCCGCGTTCTCGGAGGCGGACGAGATTGTCGGGCGCATCATATTCGGGACCATAGATGATGCGCAAATATTCCGGGCCGCGGACCTTCAGCGCCGGCTGGATGAGCCCCTTCTTGCCACGGCTGACGAAGTCGCGTGGTTTGACCACCATGCCTTCGCCGCCCGAGCCAGTCAGCGCCTCCCACCAGGCGACGGCCTCGGCACACGCGCTGCCGTTGGCCAGATCAACCATACGCCATCGAGTCGGCGTGACCACGCCGCCACGGGCAGCCAGACGGTCCGCGAGCGACATGTGCCAGACATGGTCCTGGTCGAACCAGACACGGCCCTCGCTGGCCAGCAGGTGGAAAGGCGCGGCCTTAAGGTCCTCGACGCCCGAAACTGGCCATACGTAGGGCGCCCAGGCGGTGGCGTATTTGGCTGCGCGGGCGGCACGGTCTTCAAGGCGTGCGTTCAGGCCGGCTGCATCGACGCCGCGCGCCATCGCACGGGCCAGCGCCTCACGGCTGGCTTTGAATCCGGCGGCAGAAGATATCGCCACCGGCGCATATTGGCTTTCGATCAGACTGCCGGCCTTGGCTGACCAAGGCATTATCTCGGCGTCCAGCAGCAGCCAGTCGCTGTTCAATTGCTTCCACAGGTCCGCCGCGTCGACCTCAGTGCGAAGACGGGCGAGCAGGTCCTCCGTCATGGCACTGTCGTTGAAAAAGGAGCGTCCGGTGCGGGTCCAGATTGCGCCGGTTTCGTCGCCCGGGATTCCGAAGCGGCTGCGTGCCGCCTGCGCGTTCCGGCAGAGCGCGATCAGTGCCCGGGAACCCATGTGCTTCTCCTCGCACACGACCTGGGCAACGCCACGCTCGCGGAAATAAGCGAAGGCATCCTCCGGACGTTCCAGCCAGCCGTCCTGGCTGCTGGTCTCGGACGGCGACATGGTCGGCGGCAGATAGACCAGCCATTGCGGCGAGAGCGCGAAGCGGCTCATCACCTCCAGTGCCGCCGACGCGTTCTCCTCGGCCACGACAATCCGGCCCCTCAGTCCGGTCTCGATCCAACGGCGACCGGAGACGTCCTGATAATCGAGCACGCCGTCGGCGTCGGCCTGCGCCGATTTGTCCTGACCGAGCCCGCCCAGCGGACGTATCGGCTCCGACCAGGTCTGGATTGCCGGCACCTCGACCAGTTCGCGTTCCGGCCAGCGCAAGGCCGTCAGCTTGCCGCCGAATACGCATCCGGTGTCGATGCACAGGGTGTTGTTGACCCATTCAGCCGATAGCGTGGGCGTATGTCCATAGATAATGGCCGTCTTGCCACGATAGGCCGCGGCCCAGTCGGCGCGGACGGGCAGCCCGAACTCGTCGGTCTCGCCTGTGGTCTCGCCATACAGAGCGAACTCGCGCACGGCGCCGGAACCGCGTCCGATCATCTCTTCCTTGAGGCCGGCATGGGCGACAGCGAGGCCTCCGCCATCGAGCCAGACATGGCTGCGCAGGCCGTCCAGAAAGGCGGGCAGCGCCTCGCGCAAGCCTCGGTCCTGTGCACTTAGCTGGTCGATAGTCTGCTGGAGGCCGTGGGCGACCGTGACCTTGCGGCCTTCTAGCCAGCGGCTGAGTTTGCGTTCATGGTTGCCCTGGACACAGTAAGCCGTTCCAGCCGCGACCATGCTCATGGCGATGCGCAGTACGTCGGGCGAGTTGGGGCCGCGATCGACGAGGTCGCCGACAAAGACGATCTTGCGGCCCTCTGGTGGAACCACGGTGACCGTTCGGTCGCCCTGATGCTCGGACCAGGCGATGCTGTAGCCCAATCGAGCGAGCAGGATATGAAGCTCATCTGAACAGCCGTGGATGTCGCCAATGATGTCGAACGGGCCATGGTCGTCGCGCTTGTCGGTCCACAGCGGCTGTCGCGACACCTCGGCAGCGTCGATGCCGGCCTCGCTGGTAAGCTTCCAGACCTGGCGGAAGCCCTCGCGTTGCAGGCCGCCAAGACCCTTGCGGATCTCGGTTGTCATGCGCTGGACGACCCCGGCGCCAAACGGCCGGTCGGCTCGCACCGCATTGCGGGCGACGCACACCTCGACGCCTGGATCGAGGACCACGGCGACGGGCAAAGCGTGCCACTTGCGCGCCAGCTCAATCCAGGCCTTGCGGTCGGCGGCTCGCACATTGGTGGCGTCGATGACGGCTAGTCTGCGGTGTTTAAGCCGTTTGTCGGCTATTTCGCGAACCAGATCGAAGGCATCCGCAGAGACGTCCTGGTCGGTTTCGTCGTCGGAGATCAGCGCCCGGCACTGGTCTGAGGAAATAATCTCGGTCGTCAGGAAATGCTTGGCGGCGAAAGTCGACTTGCCCGATCCGGTCGAGCCGATCAGCACGACGAGGGCGAAGTCAGGAATGGTGAGGTTGGTCTTGTCGGGTTCTCTCATCGAGTGAACACCGCCATCTGTGTGGGGGCGCCGAGGGTCGGGTCCTCGGCTCCGATACCGCTGAAGGTGGCCGAATAGCCATAGATCTCGCCGATTTTGGCCGCCCAGGCTTGGAACTGAGCCCGGCTCCATTCGAAACGGTGATCGGGATGGCGAAATGCGCCAGGGACCAGTCTTGGAAACAGAGCGTTGTAGTCCGCATTCGGAGTGGTCACGATGACGGATTTGGGCGCCGTCTCACCGAAAACGATGCGTTCGACCAGGGGCAGCCTGTCCTCGTCGAGATGCTCGATGACCTCGACCAGAACGGCGACATCGGCTGCGGCCCAGCGGCTGTCCCGGTAGGTCAGCGATCCATGCAGCAGCGTGACCCGGCCCTCGGGCGGCCCGCCGAATTCGTTCAGCTTGAGACGCTTTGCAGCCCATTCCAGTTCGCGTACCGCCGGATCCAGCCCGAACAGCTTATGAACCCATCGCTCGCGCACAAGCCGATCGAGCAGCTTGCCTTCGCCGCATCCCAAGTCCGCAACCGAGGCTGCTCCCGTCGTCCGGATGGCCTGGACCACAGCTTCCATGCGCAGATCGTTGAGCCGGATCGGCGTCTCCAGCGCTTCCTCGGGCGTAACGCGCCGCTCGGCAGGTTCTGCCTCGCCGGCCGTCTCGGGAGCCAGCCGCTCCAGGGCGATGCGGGCCAAAGCCCTGCGATTGCCAAGATAGCGCCGCACGATCAGGTCTTTGGCCGGATGGTTTTCCAGCCAGCCCTCTCCCTTGGACAGCAGCTTGTCGATCTCTGCTTCGCCGACCCAGTAATGCTTGGCATCGTCCATCACCGGGATCAGCACATAGAGGTGATTCAACAAGGCGCTGAGCCGGCCCGTGCCGGTCAGCTTCAGATGGCCATATCGGGGCTCGCCTGCAGCACCCCCGATTCCTTCGATTGGCGTCAGATCGACTGTCCAGCCCAAGGATTCGAACAAACTTCGAACCAGAACCTCACCGCCGCGCATTGGCAGTGGCGTAACCACGGCTTCCAGCGGCAGTTCGCTGTCGGCTAGTTCCTGGCGCTCCTTCGATATACCGGTCGTCGCCGTCCGCAGCATTTTGTTCAGCGCCACCGACAGGAAGGATGATGCAGCGTAAGGCCGGTCGTTCACATATTGGTCGAGCAAGCCTTCCGCCAGGCCCTTCCCCCGCACCAGCCCCACCGGGTCGACGTCGAGCAGGAGTGCAGCCTCGCAACGGTCTTCGTTTGCCTCGGGATAGAACAGCCAAGCCTTGCCGAAAGACAGGTCGGTCTCGTGCAGACGATCCGGATGCTTGTGCAGCAAGAAACCGAGATCGGTGGCCGGACGGTGCGTTGTGGCAACAGACAGGAACATCCGCGACCGATAGCGCAGACAAGCGGAATAACCAATGGCGGTTGTGTGGCCCACCACAGGCTGTCGCTAACGAGAAACAAGGACAGGCGCCGGGCGCCTGCCCTTGTACAATTCAGACGCTGCTGACGCTTTACGCCGCGATGGCGACACGCTCGGCATTACCGGTCGCGGCCACAATGGCGTCGACCTTGGCCGAGGCCTTGGCCAGCGCTGCTCCCACCGCATCGGCGCCCATCCCGACTCCTTCAATGCGGATGACCTCGACATCGGTCATGCCGAGGAAGCCGAGCACGCTGCGCAGGTAGGGAATGGCGTGATCGAACTGCACGGCCGCACCTTCGGAATAGATGCCGCCCGAAGCCAGCACGACATAGACCTTTTTGCCGGTGACGAGGCCCTTAGGGCCGTTCTCGCCATAGGCAAAGCTCCTGCCGGAACGGGCAATGTGATCGACCCAGGACTTCAGCGTCGAGGAGATGTTGAAGTTGATGAAGCCGGTGGCGAGAATCACCGTATCGGCGGCGAACAGTTCATCCAGCACGACATCGGAAACGCCAACGACTTCAGCCTGGCGCGAGGTGCGCGCTTCGGCCGGCGTGTAGATGCCGGTCGCATAATCGGCATCGATGTGCGGCAACGGATTGGCGACGAGGTCGCGCACGACAAGCGTGTTCGACGGATCGGCGGCAACAAGCTTTTCAGCGAATTCAGTAGCAATACGGGTCGAGTGTGAGGCAGCGCCGCGCGGGCTCGATGTGACAAGAAGGATAGACATAATGGGGTCTCCAGGGTTGGATCAAAATCTCCCGGCAAATATGTGTGCGCAGACCCATTTGAAAAACTGGTATATTTTGTATATTATCCATCTAAATTGTGGATTGAACGATGCAACCGAACCCGACGCTTGACCAACTGCAGATCCTGGTTGCGGTGGCCGAGACCGGCAGCTTCTCGGCCGCCGGGCGCAAATTGAACCGCGCGCAATCGGTGATCAGCTACGCCATCGCCAACCTCGAAGCGCAGCTCGGGCTGAAGCTGTTCGAGCGCGAGGGCACGCGTGAACCGCAACTGACCGATGTCGGCAAGGCGACGTTGGAAGATGCGCGACGCATGGTCGGCGTGCTGCAACGCATCCGCTCGCGTGTCGACGGATACCGGCAGGGATTGGAGGCGGAAGTTACGCTGTCGGTCGATGTGACGCTACCGTCGCCGGTGCTGGTTCGGGTGCTAAAGGCATTCGAGGCGCAGTTCCCGGCAGTGGCGCTGCGTCTGCATATCGGCTCGCTTGGCCTGATCCTCGATCATGTTGTCGGCGGACAGGCCGATCTCGGCATCGGGGGGCTTCTGGGTGAGACGGACGTGAATCTGCTTCGCATCGGCTTCATCTCCCTGGTGCCAGCCGCAGCGCCTGATCACCCGCTCGCGCTGCTGCCGGGACCAGTGGCACTAGAGGATGTCCGCGAACATATCCAACTGGTCGTCTCGGATCAGTCCGAGCGTACGCGCGGGCGTGACTATGGCGTCTTCGCCTACCGCACCTGGCGGCTGACGGATGTGCGCACCAAGCACGTGCTGATGCGCGAGGGGCTGGGCTGGGGCGGGCTGCCGCGATGGCTGATTGCCGATGATCTGGCGAACGGCCGGCTTGTCGAACTCGATCTCGAGCCTTACAGCGAAGTCCGCTCGCCGCTCTATGCCATGCACCGCCCCGATCGTAGCCCGAAACCGGCGGCCGCCTGGCTGATCGACCAGTTCAAGCGCCAGCTCGGCTGCTTCAACGAGTTCGAGCCGGGTGAGATGCCTGCGGAGGAGCCGGAGACAGGCCGTCGATCAGCGCCATGAGAACGGCGCGATAGTCCTCGATCGATGCTCCAGCTTCAATGGCGAGTGCTGCGCGGTCGAAGGCGGCGGCGAGCAAAGCGGTCAGTGCTTCTACAGGCAGTCTCGTCATGGAATGCGAGCGCATCGCGGCAACAAGGCCCTCGCGCAGCGAACGATTGCCATGGCGGTTGTCAATCACATCCATGGCGGCGCGGCCGAGCACGGCCGGGCCATCAAGCAGCAAGAGCCGCGTGCGGCCAGGGGCACGCATGGCGGCAAGATAGGCATCCGAGCCGGCAATCAGCGCATCGCGGGCAAATAGCGAAGGCGGCGACGCGCGTTCGATCTCTTCCGAGACGGCTTGCGCCTCCTGTTCGACCACAGCGGCAAACAATGCCTGCTTGTCGGCAAAGTGATGATAGAGCGCGCCGCGCGTGACGCCGGCAGCGGCGACGATCTCTGGTGTGCCGGTCTCGGCATAGGATTTGTCGGTGAACAGTTTGCGAGCCGCGGCGATGAGCTCGGCGCGCGTCGCCGCGGTGCGATCACGGTTGGAGCGACGAGCAGATCCCTGTTGCATACATTCAGCCTGTATGTTAATGCCATTTACATGCAGACTGTATGTTATTCGCCGGGAGAAGGAAAGATGAGGACGACGAGCTATTATCCGGTGCTGATGACGAGCGACGTTGCCGGCACGGCAGCCTTTTATGTTGCGCATTTCGGCTTCAAGCCGCTGTTTGAGGCCGACTGGTACGTACATCTGCGCTCAGCCGAAGACCGCCGCGTCAACCTCGGCATCGTCCGGGGCGATCATGAGACGATCCCGGAGGAAGGGCGGGGCCGCACATCTGGCCTGCTGATCAACTTCGAGGTCAGGGATCCGGATGCCGTCTATGAGCGGATCATCGCCGCCGGCCTGCCGATCCTGCGAACGCTGCGCGACGAACCCTTCGGCCAGCGTCATTTCATCACCAGGGATCCCAACGGCGTGCTGATCGACGTGATCAGGCCGATCCCGCCTAGCCCAGAATTCCTGGCGCAATATGCGCAGGGTGCTGCGGCGGGCTAACTTGCCCGCGCCAACGGCATTACCGTGACCTGAGTAATGCCGGAGCGGCGCACCACCGTGCATAGTGTCTCGCGGCCGATGCGCTCGGCGTCGAGCATGCGCACCAGATCGTCGACGCCGGTGACCGGGCGGCCGTCGATGGCGGCAATAATATCGCCTTCCCTGAGGCCGGCTTTGTCCGCCGGGCTGTTCTTCTCGACACTGCGCAGGCGCACCGCCGTGCTGCTCGATACTTGCGACAAAAGGGCTGCGCGGCGCGGCAGGTTGGTGGTATCGGCGGAAACGCCGATGAAGGCACGGCGCACGCGGCCGAAGCGGATGATTTCCGAGATGACGAAATTGGCCGTGTTGGAGGCAACCGCGAAGGCGATGCCTTGCGCACCGTGGATCATCGCGGTGTTAACGCCGATCACCTCGCCGGCCGAAGACACCAGCGGTCCGCCGGAATTGCCGGGGTTGAGCGCGGCGTCGGTCTGAATGACGTCGTCGATCAGCCGGCCGGTGGCGGCACGCATCGAGCGGCCGAGCGCTGAGACAACGCCGGTGGTGACGGTCCATTCGAAGCCGAGCGGGTTGCCGATGGCAATTGCAATCTGGCCGCGCCTCAACCGCTTGGAATCGCCAAGCGGCGCAACGTCGGCAAAGTTGCCGTCGGCGCGCACCAGCGCAATGTCGGTGTCGGGATCGCGGCCGAGCACGCGGCCTTCCCTGGAGGCGCCGTCCGGCATTGATACGCGCACGCTGCGCGCATCGCCGACGACGTGGAAGTTGGTGACGACCAGCCCGTCCGGCGCGATGACGAAGCCTGAGCCATGGCCGCCCGGGCCACCGACGCGCTCGATGCGGCAGACGGCGGGCCCGATACGGTCGACGGCGTCGGCGACCGTCGCCGAATAGGCGTCGAGAAGGCCATCGTCATATTGCAATTGCTGGGCGGGCAGGGCCATCTGAGGGCTCCGTTTTGAACAAGATGAACAATGCCTATATGTGCGGAGCGGCCAGACCGGCCGCGACCTGACCAGATGGCCAGTCAAACGCCCAACTAGCCGTCAGGCGAGTATCCGCCAACGCCCTGCCGGGCGATATCTGGGTCACGAAGAACCCAGGAGATAAATCATGAGCGATTTCAATCTGAGCACGTTTTCCGACGCCATTGCCGACATCGCGGCAGCCGCGGCCCCAGCGACGGCCAGCTTCGCGACGCATCACCGGACGTCAACTGCTTTCCACTGGCGGGACGGCTATTTCGTCACTGCCGAGGAGGCGGTCGAGGCCGGCGAGGAGATCGAGCTGACGTTTTCTTCGGGCGAAGCCGTCAAGTCCGAACTGGTCGGCCGCGACCCGTCCACCGGAACGGCCGTTTTGAAGCCGGCCGGCGCGCCGAGCGTGCCGTCGCTGGTAAAGGCGGATGCGGTGCGGCCGGGCAACCTGGCGGTCGTGGCGGGCAATAGCGACGGCACCTCGCTCGCTACCTTCGGCACGGTCGGCGAGGTCGGCCCGGCCTGGCGTTCAATGCGCGGCGGCACGATCGACCGGCGCATCAACCTTGCCGTCAATGCCGGCGGCCGTTTCGAGGGCGGCCCTGTGCTCGACGCCAAGGGCGGACTGATCGGCATGCTGCTGTTCGGGCCGCGCCGGCGGGCGCTGGTCATGCCTTACGAAACGATCGAACGGGCAGTCACGACGCTGCGCGAGAAGGGTCATGTGGCGCGCGGCTATCTTGGCGCCGGCCTGCATCCGGTCCGCAATGGTGATACACAGGGCGCCATGGTGATGAGCCTGGACGATAACGGGCCGGCGAAAGCAGCCGGTCTCAGCCTCGGCGACATCATCGTATCGTGGAACGCAGAGACGGTGCATGGCCCGCGCGAGCTGATCCGCAAGCTCGGGCCGGACAGCGCCGGTGCCTTGGTGACACTCGGCGTGGTGCGCGGCGGCGAGAACCGTGAGGTTTCCCTGACCATCGGTGAAAAGCCACTGAGCTGAGGGATAGATGGTAAGCGGTGAGGTCGCTGGCAGACGGCTGACGGTGCTGATCGCGCTCGGTGACGCCGAGCGCGCGCGAAGTCTGTCCGCCGTTCTCGCCGCGACCGATGATCTGCGGCCGGTTCTGGCGGGCGAAGCCGACGGGCGTGACGCGGCGGATGTCGCCATCGTCGATGATCATGGGGCGCAAGGCGGGCTCGTCGACGCGGCGATGCCTCGCGTGTTGCTATCGTCGCGAGCGGCCCGCGAACGGCCGGCCGATACAGTGTTTGCCGTGCTGCCCGTGCAAGCGGACGAATTGCTGATCGCCGCCGCCGCGCGGCTGGCGGCTGCGGGCTACCGGATTTCGCGTGACAGCCATGCTCTATCCGATCGGCATCACGATTTGACCTTCCACGACAGCGGCCGGTTCGAGGAGGAACCGGCCGACGAGCAGATCGTCCGGCCGATGCTTTCGCCGCGCGAAGGCGAGGTGCTGGCGCTGCTGGCCGAAGGCGCGCCCAACAAGGTCATCGCGCGGCGGCTGAACATCTCCGTGCACACGGCGAAGTTCCACGTCGCGGCGATCCTGACGAAGCTCGGTGCCGCCAACCGCACCGATGCGATTGCCATCGCCATGCGGCAGGGTCTGGTGCTGGTCTAGCTCTGATTGCCTCAAGGCCGACGCAGCGTAACCCGCATCCGGTGGGTTTGGCCTTGCGCGGCGCTTCTCGGCCGCGCAAGGATCGTCTCTTTTTGATGTTGCAGGGAGGCGCAAGGATGTCGCTCAAGGGAAAGACGCTTTTCATCTCCGGCGGGTCGCGCGGCATCGGCCTGGCGATTGCGTTGCGCGCCGCGCGCGACGGCGCCAATGTGACGATCGCGGCCAAGACCGCCGAGCCACATCCGAAGCTGCCCGGGACGATCTACACGGCGGCGCAGGAGATCGAGCAGGCCGGCGGCAAGGCGCTGCCGGTGCTGTGCGACATTCGGGATGAAGCACAGGTCGCCGAAGCCGTCGCCAAGACCGTGGAGAGGTTCGGCGGCATCGACATCTGCATCAACAACGCCAGTGCCATCCAACTCGCCGGCACGCTGGAGACTGATATGAAGCGCTACGATCTGATGCACCAGATCAATACGCGCGGCACTTTTCTCGTCTCCAAAATGTGCATTCCGCACTTGAGGTTGGCGGAAAATCCTCACATCCTGAATCTGGCGCCGCCGCTCGACATGAAGGCCAAGTGGTTCAAGAACCATGTCGCCTACACGATGGCGAAGTTCGGCATGTCGATGTGCACGCTGGGCATGAGCGCCGAGTTCGCCAGGGAAGGCATCGCGGTCAATTCGCTATGGCCGATCTCAACCATCGACACGGCGGCGGTGCGCAACCTCCTGGGCGGAGCGACGGTGGCGGCGATGAGCCGTTCGCCCGACATCATGGCCGATGCCGCACACGCTATCCTGGTCAGGCCCTCGCGCGAGGCAACCGGCAATTTCTACATCGACGAAGAAGTGCTGCGTGCGGAGGGCGTCAGCGATTTCTCGGCCTATGCGCCGGGCGCGACTGGCCCGCTCGCCGGCGACTTTTTTGTGCCGGACGAGGTGTTCGGCCGGACAGATACCAAAATCAAAGGTATCTACTGACCGAAAGTATCTAGCTACAGAAGTATCTCTCAAAAAGACCGGCACAGACGCGTGCTTATTCCTCGGCTTTCTTGGCTTTGCCAAGACCCATCAGCCGGTCGATATAGGCAAGCATCAGTGCCGAGAGAACGAAGGCCAGATGAATGACGGTCAGCCACATCAGCTGGTCGGTCGTGTAGGAGACCGAGTTCAGGAACACCTGCAAGAGGTGGATCGAGGAGATCGCTACGATTGTCGAGGCGACCTTGACCTTCAGCGAGCCGACATCGATCGTGCCCAGCCAATGCACCTTGCCGTCATTTTCATCGAAGCGGCTGACGAAGTTTTCGTAACCCGAGATGATCACCATCACCACCAGTGAGGCGACCAGCGCGGCATCGATGAGGCCGAGCATTTTCAGGATGATGTCGGTGTCATCGAGCGTGAAGGCCACGGGAACGAACTCGAACAGCTTCTTGCCGAAGGACACGGCATAGATGGCAAGCGCCGCGCCCAGTCCGAGATAGAAGGCGACCAGCAGCCAGCGCGAGGCGAGAATGATCGATTCGATGGCGAGTTCGAGGCGCTTCATGCGGCGGTTCGGGCTCCGTTGTCGGAGTGCCGTATTTCGGGCAGGCTGCGGCGGTTTGCAAGGTTGCAAAAAAACGAAACCCCGCCGGGGAGGGGAACCGGCGGGGCTCGTGTGTCCCGCGGGAGTCGGGACAGGGCAGGGAACGCCCTTGCCAGAATCTGGGATGGGTAACCGCGCGTTTCAAGATTGATGACCGCGCGATTCAATAGTTGATCAAATCGCGCGGTTTCACATTCCGGTTTATTGGGCGCTGGCCACCGGCGCCACCAGCGGGGTAATCCGGCGGATGGCGACGCGGCGGTTCTCGCGGTTGGGTCCCGACGTGTTGACCTTGAGATACTCCTCGCCATAGCCCTGCGTCGTCAGGTTCTCCGGCGGGATGCCAAACGCGTTGGTCAAGGCTTCGGCGACCGCCTCGGCGCGGCGGTCGGACAGAGCAAGGTTCGCTTCCGGTGTGCCGACAGCGTCGGTATGGCCCTCGATCAGGAAGCTCTCGGCCGGGTTTTTCTTCAGCAGCTTGTCCATGGCGTTGGCAACACCCTCCAGCTTCTGGACTTCGGTGTCGGAAATCGAGGCCGAACCGAATTCGAAGTTGAGCGTGTCGAGGTCGATGCGGCGGGCGATGTCGCGCACGCGGGCCGAGCGTTTGACCTCGTCGATCGAATAGAGGCGCTGGACCCTCTCGACCGGCGGACGTTCGAGGAAGGTGTAGTAGTCGTCCGGATCCTCGACCTCCTCGGAATCCAGAATGTATTCCTCCTGCGGGATGGTAAGGCGCATCGGCGGCAGGTCGTCGCCCGGGTCGCGCCAGTCTGCATCATAGTCATAGTTCCGCTCGTCAACATAGCTCAGCACATATTCGCGGCCGTCGGGCGCGATGCGTGAACGCTGGATGACGTCGCCGTAGCGGTTGCGGATAGTGACGATCCGGACACCATTGTCACGCTCGACGATTTCCCGGGTGCGATCGCCCGACAGGTCCTCATAATAGACATTCCTGGCGCCACGATGCATGCGCGGGGCATCGCTGCTTTCGACGAACGTCTGGTTGTTGAACTGGAGGATGACGCGGTCGCCGAATTCCCTGACGACGTTGGCACCCTGGGGACGCGGACGGCGGCGAACATCCTCGATGTCGGGCGCACGCTCGACACGCTTGCCCTTTTCCTCCGTCACCGGAACGATCTTTTCAGGCTTGATCGCCTGCTGGGCCGCCTTGTCGTCGGTAGGTGGCGGTCCCTCCTCGACCGGAGCCGGCTTCGGGGCTTCCACCTGGTTCTCGCCCTGCTGGGCGGGCTGGTTGCCCTGCTGCTTACCGGCATTTTGGCCGCGCTCTTTGCCACCCTTGCGCTTGCGCAAGACATCCTTCTGGCTGTCCAGAACAGGTGCCTCGTTCGGATTGGCCTGGGCTTCACCCTGGACCGGATTTTCACCCTGGACCGGCGCCGCCTGGCCAGTCGAAGGCTGTTCGCCGGTTGAGGGCTGTTGCTCTCCTGTCACCGGCTGTTCGCCGACAGGCCTCTTGCCACGTTTCTTGATCTTGTCCTGGGGCTGTTCGCCCTGGACGGGAGCGGCCTGCTGCTCGGTCGGAGCCGGTTGGGCCTGTGGGGTCGCTTCCTTATTGGTCGGCGCCGGCTGGCCTTCCGGCTCCGTGGCGGGTCCGGTCAATTCAGCAGGCTTCTTGCGCTTGCCCGGCTTTTGTCCCGGCTCGACAGTCGGAGCCTGTTCTGCCGGGGCGGCCTCGATCTGCTGGTTCTGTCTTTGCTTCTTCTTGCGCGGATTGACGTTGGGCTGGTTGTCGTTTGCCGGCGCTGCCTGCTCGGCCGGTTGTTCCGATGGGGCTGCTTCGATCTGCTGCTGATTGCGCCGCTTCTTGCGGGGCTGTTCGGTCTCGGCCGGAGCGATCTGCTCGGTGGGAGATTCCGTTTGCTGCTGCTGATTGCGCCGCTTCTTGCGGGGTTGCTCGGTCTCGGCCGGAGCGATCTGCTCGGTGGGAGCAGATTCCGTTTGCTGCTGTTGGTTGCGCCGCTTCTTGCGGGGCTGCTCGGTCTCGGCCGGAGCGATCTGCTCGGCCGGAGCGGATTCTGTTTGCTGCTGCTGATTGCGCCGCTTCTTGCGGGGTTGCTCGGTCTCGGCCGGAGCGATCTGCTCGGTGGGAGCGGATTCTGTTTGCTGCTGCTGATTGCGCCGCTTCTTGCGGGGCTGCTCGGACTCGGCTGGAGCCGCCTGCTCGGCCGGAGCGGATTCCGTTTGCTGCTGCTGGTCGCGCTTCTTCTTTTTGGGCTGCTCTGCCTGCTGGCTTTGCGCGCAGGCCTCCGCCGACTCGCCCTCGGCGCAATTCGATTGCACTGGGATGAGCGGCGCTGCGGTGCGTTGCACGGGGCTGAATGCGGCATTGCCTTGCAGCGGGAACGCGCCTAACGGCGCGGACGCCATCAACAGGCCAAGCGCAGTGCCTGCCAGAATCCGTGGTTTCATCATAAACACTCCTTGTGGCGTCCCATCCCTGCCCAAACTTTCAGCAACCATGTTTGGTTCCTGTTTGTAGGTTCTAGCTGTGGCACAGGGCGATTGACCGGCGTTTTGAAGGCGACTTCATGTCATTCGTATGGTCCTGGCATATATTCCGGCGTATGGTCCCGGCGTATCGTTCGGACCAGGGTGCACGGTTACAGTGCTTGACCTTGAAGCGTCCGAGGGCCACATGCCGACGATGGAAAAGCCGTTCTGGAAAACCAAGACGCTCGAGGCGATGACCCCGGCCGAGTGGGAATCACTCTGCGACGGCTGCGGCAAATGCTGCCTGTCCAAACTCGAAGACGAGGACACCGGAGAGATATATTGGACCAGCGTCGGCTGCCGGCTGTTCGACGCTGGAAGCTGCCGCTGCTCCGACTATGCCAACCGGCTGGCGCGTGTTCCGGATTGCGTCGGGCTGACGCCGCAGAATGTGCGCACCATCAGCTGGCTGCCCAAGACCTGCGCTTACCGGCTGGTTGCCGAGGGTCGCGATCTCTATTGGTGGCACAGGCTGGTGTCGGGAAGCGACGAGACCGTGCACGAGGCCGGCATCTCGATGCGCGGCCGGGTCAGCGCCAGCGAGACCGACCTTGCCGAGCCGGACGACTATTTCGACCATATGCTCGCGGACGAGCCTTAGGATTTCCTCCGGTAACGAAGACCGGGGACCATGGCAAACGGTACGTTCCCCATTTGCCCTGCATAGAACGGTTCCAGAAACGCAGAGACTAAACGGCTGGCCAATTCTTGCCGCATGAACGGGGGATGAATAGCCGGTTCGCAAAAAATTCAGACAGGCAGGTGCATTCTCCTCCCATCGGTTCGACGAAAACGGGTGGAAACCCTCAACAAGGAGAGAAGACAATGTTCAACACCATCAAGACTGCGGCTCTTTCGGCTCTTGTCGGCCTTGGCACGCTTGCTGCCATCCCCGCTCATGCTGACAGCATCTATCTCGGCTTCGGCAACAACCAGGATCCGCGCGTCGGCGTCTATACCGGCGACGAGGATGATGGTTACTATCGCGAACACCGCCGTCATGGCGGCTGGCGCCGGTCCTGTTCGCCGGAGCGTGCCATCGACAAGGCCGAACGCATGGGCCTGCACCGCGCCCGCATCATCGACATCAACCGCCGCACGGTCAAGGTTGCCGGCCGCCAGTATGGCGATCGCGTCGTGATCGTATTCGCCAACGAGCGCGGCTGTCCGATCATCTATCGCTAAGCCCGTCGGAGCTTTGCGGCCGGCGATCTTTCAGCCGGTAGAGTAGCGGAGTCCCTTTCCGCCAGAACGGAAGGGCGCGGCTCGAAAACCCCGGAGGATCGATCCTCCGGGGTTTTTCATGCGATCGACGACTACTTCAGTTCGAAAGTCACCGTCACCTGCGCGGTGTAGGAATTTTCGCCGGCTTGCACCGGGACCGACGCGCCAGCGGCATCGAATGCCTTGGCGTTGATCGGCATCGGTGGCGGTGCGAAATTCTGGTCGGTGATTTCCAGGACCCGGCCGATGCCGACGCCCGCCGCTTCGGCCAGCGTCTTGGCCTTGGCCATCGCATTGGCGACGGCCTTCTTGCGGGCCTCGGTGACGGCTGCCACCGGATCGTCGTTGGAGAAGGAAATGCCGCCGCCCTGGTTGACGCCGAGCGACACCGCCTTGTCGAGAATGTCGCCGGTCTTGTCGATGTCGCGGATGCGCACCGACAGCGTGTTGGTCACCTGATAGGCGACAAGCTCGGCCTCCTGGCTGCCGTCGGGCTTGTTGGTGTAGTTATACCGCGGGTTGATCTGGAGGCCCGCGGTCTGCAGGTCGCGCTCCTTGATGCCGGACGATTTCATCGCAGCGATCACCGCGGCCATGGCGTCATTATTGGCATCGAGCGCCGCACGTGCCGTTTTGGCTTCGCGCATGACGCTGAGCGTCAGCAGAGCCAGATCGGGTGCTATCGCCGCCTCGCCTTCACCGGTGACGACGATACGCGGTGGCGGTGGCGAATCGGCGCCGGCCGCGATCGCTGGAAATGCGATTGCGGCGGCAATCGCCAGGGGCAAAATACGTCTGGTCATGAAATCTCCTCGATCTGCGATCCCAAGACAGCCGAGTGGGGCGTCCGGTGGGCGACGTGCAATAGGTTATCAATATGGGCTGATTTGGGCGATCTCTGCCAGCCCCTGGAACGTCTGCTCGGAAAGCCCCAGGGAAAGCCTTGTGCGGTTCAGGGAAAAACACTAATCCAGCGCCGTGGGGCCTGTAGCTCAATGGTTAGAGCCGGCGGCTCATAACCGCTTGGTTGGGGGTTCGAGTCCCTCCGGGCCCACCATTGGATTTTGTGGCCGTTGATTTAATTGGATTTTTTGGCCATTTTTGTCCCACCTCTTTCAACCCCCTCAGAAAGTGGGACAATTTTGTTCTCTTTTCGATCGATAACCAGCAGGTATTTCGCCGCTCTCGCTACCTTCCGGCGACGCGCTTTCTTGATGTAGTGGTCGGGCTGCTGGTACGTAGTCCACCCATATATCGCCTTCAGCTGCTCGTGCGTCGCGCCGTTCTCAGCGGCGATCGTCGCGCCGGCCTTCCGAATTCCATGAGCACTGCAGTGCGGCAGCTCAGCTTGATCACACCACTGGCGCATCTTGTTGCCCAGACCGTTCTCCGAGAACGGGCGACCATACTCATTGACCAGGAAGGTCATCTGGTCGGAGGGCGTGTGCTCAAGTTCCGCCTCTAGTTCGGGCAGAAGCGGGAGCTCCACCAACACCGCATCCTTGTTACGACTGGTCTTCCCAGGCTTAATTCTGATCCACTTCTCCCACTGCTCGGTCTCCTCGTTGTAGACGAGCGTGATGTGCTGTCGACCGAAGATCGCGACGTCGGACAACCGCAGGCCAGTAAACATGAAGATCGAGAGCGCACGTCTGGCTGCGGTACCCAGCGGATGCCGCTTCTCATATTGAACGATCTCCGACACGTCCCATGGGTGCCAGCCGTCGCCGCTCTTTAGCCGTCTGATGCCGCGGGCGGGATTGGAGTCGACGCCCGGAATCTCTGTGTCCTTTGCCCACTCAAACATCGCGCTGATGGCTTTTACGATATTGTTTGCCGCGCCCAGGGCGTCGAGCCTGGTGTCCCTGATCTCCTTAACATGAGACCGTTTCATACCGGCGAATGGCAGAGATCCCTTGGTGGGATACTGAGGATCCGGGTCACCTTCGAGGGGATGAGGTAATTCGCATACGCGCTCCAGAATTGCTCGTCGGCGCGCCATAGTGTCTTGGGTGATTTCCGTGCCGCCCCGACGGTAATACTCCTGGCAAAGCCACAGTAACGTGCCTTTCTTCGCTGGCTCGGAAGGCTTGGGGAGGCGCCGGCAAATCTCGGGAAGAGTGCCGGGCCGAACATAAGAGACCTCGGCGCGTGCGCAGCGCAGTTCCTCGAGGAACTCGTCGCTGCCGGTCGGTTCACGGAGCCGGACCTTCTTCCGACCCGGTGCGCGAAAATAGTACCGATCATTGCCGTGGCGATCAGTGTCCTTCACTACGCCCTTAAGATCGATTTTCACGGGCTCATCCGTCATGTTCGTGGTTTTCGATCCCAAGGATTGTCTAGTGGCGGCGAATCTTCGTCAAGCTTTGGTGCTCCTCCGATTTGGCGGTGAGGGAGCTTTCGAAAGGCCAATACAAGTTCCTCGACGTCCCAAACAATGCGCCCCTTGCTCGGCATTCGTGGCTGCGGCATCCGGCCGTCCTGGACCATTTCATCAAAGGTCGTTGAGCTTACGCCGATGAACGTCGCAGCCTGCTCGCGATTGATTCCTACCGGCGGGAGCGAGGGCGGCAAGACGCTCGGGGTGCGTAGCATCGGTTTAGCGCGTTGAAAGCGCGTTTTTGACGCCTGCCTGTCTTCCTATGTACCTGTCCGAATATTGCAGACGCTCAATCATGTCCTAGCCCTGTGCTTGCAGGCTCACCCTAGGTCTCCAGACCTAGGATCGCTCAAGACACCGGACTCTTTTCCAGCCTTTGTGTACGATGATGGGTATCTTAATGCGCTCGAGGCCAAGAACTGAATGGTCGGCGACTTGGAAGGGCAAAATGACCGCGGAACCACGAATCTGAGTCAGAGGCGGAATCCAACTGAGGAAAGCATGGCTGTGTTTTCAGACGGTTATGACTCTCATGCATGCGTAACAACCAACAAGAATACAAACAAAATATTTCTGTGGATTACTTTCATTCCTCATGGAATGCGCGACTGATTTGGTCCGACAGCGGCTTCACAAAATAAGAAAGCGCCGTACGCTCGCCCGTCTGGATCATCGCTTCGGCCGGCATGCCGGGCACGAGCGTCAGGTCCTTGAGCTTCGTCAGTTCCGCATGCGGAACCGACAGACGCACCAGGTAATACGAAACTCCGTTTTTTTCGTCCGTCGCCAGATCGGCTGCGATCCGGCTGACATATCCGTTCAATACCGGCGTGGTCCTCAGATTGAAGGCTGACATGCGCAGCACGGCCTTGTGACCAAGCTGGATTTGGTCGATGTCCTTCGGGGTGATTCGTGCTTCAAGCGCAAGATCGTCGCCTTCCGGCACGATTAGCATAATCGGATCGGCGGGCGTGATCACTCCTCCGACCGTATGAACTGCGAGTTGTTGAATGGCGCCTGACTGCGGCGCGACAATATCGATCCGTCGCAGTTCCTGTTCAGCCGCCACCTTGCGCTCAACATACTCCCCAACCTGCGCCTGAACCTCTCTGAGCTCCTGGCCGACTTCCGTCTTGAAATCCGGATCGATCTGCAGGATCTGGAGGCGCGTTTCGGCTATGCGGGCTGCCGTCTGTGCCTGATGTGCAATCTTCTCACCGCGTTCGCCGCCGAAAGTGGCAACCTGCGTCTTCAGGCTGTTCAAGCGTTGGTCCGAGACAATGCCTTGGTCGCGCAGCCCACTCAGGGCAGCAATTTCCTTTTGGAGAATCTCGGTGCTTTTCTCAGAAGCGATTTCCTGCGCCTTGAGCCCCTCGATCTCGTGCTCATATTGAGTGATGCGTTCCGCTAGCTGCGCCTGCCTTCCGTCGCGGGATTGTCTGCGGAATTCGAACAGCCGCGTCTCGCCATGTACTGCCGAAGCTACGTCCGGAACATCTCTGCGGGCGAGCAGCCAGTCCGGGAAGGCGATCTCCGCCAGATCGTCACGCTCAGCTTCGAGTCGTGCCAGGTTGGCGGCCAGCTCATCGAGCCGCTTGGTGACTACAGCGAGAGTGGCGCGCGTCTGGGTGGCGTCGAGCCGCATGAGGATGTCGCCGGCTTTTACTTTATCACCTTCGCTCACCAGGATTTCTCCCACCACCCCGCCGGTCGGGTGCTGCACCTTCTTCACATAGGAATCGACGACAAAGTGTCCGGACGCGACAACCGCACCGGAGAGATTCGTGAAGGCCGCCCAGGCTCCGGCTCCTCCAACAAAGATCACGCTCGCCAGAAGGCCCGCCACCAAGTGCCGGCGAATGGAGCTGGAAACGTCATTATTCTGATGAATGCCGGCCACCGGGATCCTCCATGTCAGCGCGCTCTCCCACGTTATCCTGTGTAGACTCGATGGCGTTGACGCCAGCGCCTGGTGCCATCGCTGCCCTCTTCAAGACTTTGGAAAGCGCTTCATCACGCGCACCGAATGCTCGCTGCCGTCCACCTTCCATGACCAACACAAAATCCACGGCGCGGATGGCGCTCGGCCGATGGGCGACGACAACCGCAATGCCCTTGCGCCCGCGCACGGAGGCGATCGCCTTGACGACCGCAGCCTCGCCTTCCGCATCGAGATTGGCATTGGGTTCATCCAGCACAACAAGGAAAGGGTCTCGATAAAGAGCACGGGCAAGACCGATACGCTGGCGCTGCCCGGCGGAAAGTGCCGATCCGGCCTCACCAATCGGAGTTTCGTAGCCGTGCTCAAATCGGAGGATCAGTTCGTGCGTGCCCGCTGCTTTCGCCGCGGTGACAATAGCCTCAGGGTCAGGATTATCTTCAAAACGAGCGATGTTTTCGGCAATGGTGCCGTCGAACAGTTCAACACCTTGCGGCAGATAGCCGATATGACGGCCTAGCGCTTCCCGGTCCCATTGATCGAGGCTTGCGCTGTCGATGCGAACCTTTCCGGCGACCGGCGTCCATGCGCCGACGATGGCGCGCGAGAGTGTCGACTTGCCCGAACCCGATGCACCGATGATCCCGAGTGCGCTTCCCGCCTGAACGGCAAACGCAAGGCCGGTCACGGTCGGCTTCCTTTCGCCGGGCGGAACGATTGTCACGCCTTCGAGGCGGAGTTCGCGTTCAGGTGCAGGCATTGGCATAACAGGAGCGGTTTCAGGAACCTTTCCCAGGAGGTCCTCCAGCCGCGCCCAACCCTCGCGCGCCATGAGGAAGGGTTTCCAGCTTGAAATGGCCAGATCGACCGGAGCCAGCGCACGCCCCATCATGATCGAACTGGCAATCATGACCCCGGCCGTAGCCTCCTGCCTGATCACAAGGTACGCGCCGACGGCAAGAATGGCCGATTGCAGCAGCACGCGCAGCGACTTTGAAATGGCACCCAGCCCACCTGCCACGTCCCCGGCTTTCCGGCTGGCGGCCAGATACTTGGCATTGGCCTTGTGCCATCGGGCAGCGATCCGCTTTCCGAGACCGAGAGCTTGCACGACCTCGGCATTGCAACGCGCTGCTTGCAGTAGACCATTGCGTGCCATGTTGTGGGCAATGGTATCGCGTATCGGTCGTTGCGAGAGAGTGTTGGCAAGAAGTGTCAGAGATGTGAGACCGATCGCCCCGACAAGTGCCGTCATGCCGATCCAGAAATGAAAGAGGAAGCAAATGCCAAGATAAAGCAGCATCCATGGCAGATCGAAGAACGCTGTCGGGCCGTTTCCACCTAAGAATCCGCGAACATTGTCGAGATCGCGTAGCGGCTGCAAGCCGTCGCCCGGCATGCGCGTTGAAAGCGGAAGGCGAACGATCGCATCGTGAACGCGTCCGGAAAACTGTTCATCGAAACGCTCGCCAATCCGCAGCAGCACGCGCGCGCGCAAAATGTCGAGCAGGCACTGGAACGCATAAAGCCCTGTAGCAAGCACGACGAGCCCCACTAGCGTCGATACGCTGCCACTTGCCAGAACGCGGTCGTAGACCTGAAGCATGAACAGCGGCGAGATCAGCGCAAGCACGTTCACCACGCCGCTGATCAACAGAATTCCCCAAATAGCGGAACTCAGAGGGAAAGGTCTCAAAGCTGAATCCTTCAAGGAATGGTTACTCACGTAGGTCTCCGTGAGGATCTGGCGACCCAGCTCCCCATATTGCTCCCCGAGCGGCGACCGACTGCATCCGCTCGCTGCTTCAGGATCAGTGCTCCCGCCGAATATGTTTGGTTTGGCATCTAATGGAGCGGGTCAACAACAACACCGTCCGGCTGAAGGTTTGGAAGGGCAACGTCATCGTGGCCGGCCGCAAGGGCCCGAACAGGCTTCCGCCTCCACGCCTTCAGGGAGATTTCGGTGTACGACCAGCGCGACGTGCAGGGCTTCGTCAAGCTGTACACGCTGCGACTGCTCCCGGGCGCCCCGGCCCATCGCACGTAGCGGAAACGGAAAGCGCCCGCCCCCGGGGGGCGGGGCGGTGTTCCGTATGGGTTTTCTGGATCAAACGAAGGTGAAGTCCGACGCGGTCAGGCCTAGGTCGGCCACGGTGACCACACCGCCCAGGTGGACGAACTCATGCGCGCTGTTGTCGGCGGTGACATAGGCCAGAGTTGCGACTCTGTCGGTGTAGCTGCTTTGGTAGACAATGATGTCGCCGGCGTGCTCGCCGGAGATCGCACTCGCGGCTTCAGAAGCAGAGTTGAAAGATTCGCCAGTGATTACCACGACGTGTTCGCCGTTCGCACCCGAGGCCGCACCACTGTAGAAGCTGCTCACCGGGTAGCCGGACTGTATGCTGGCGTTGTTGACGAAGTTCGCGCCAAAACCGTCATTGTAGAGGCCCACCGCATCGAAGGCGAACTTGTCCTCCGCCGGGTTGAAATCGGTGATAGTGGTAATGTCCGACTTCGACCCGACAACCCCAGGCACCGGATTGTGGAACTGGAACACGAACGTGTCACTGTCGGTGCCCCCGGTCAACGTGTCCTGGCCGTCACCCACGTAGAGGACATCCTGGCCGGGACCGCCGCTGAGCCTGTCATTGTCCTCACCGGAGACGCGCGGGTTGAAGCGGCCGTTGTCGCCGGAGAGATCGTCCCAGCCATCTCCGCCGAAGATGCGGTCGTTACCCTTGCCGCCGATGAGTCGGTCACTGTCCGGGCCACCCGAGATCTCGTCGTTGCCGCCACGACCGTCAATCCAGTCACCGCCCTGGAAACCCTCCATCCAATCGTCAAGCTCGGTGCCGATGAGTGTTTCGGCACCCGGGCCACCCTCGATAATCTTTGCCATCGAAAATACTCCTAATGATGCACCCTGCCTGACGCGTTCATATTGCTCATCGGATAATTAGAGAAATCGATTGCTTGGATAGACACACATTTACGAAATGGATGCATTCACGTTCACTTCGCCCTTCTGCTGAGCAGTTGCGGGCTCGCTGGCGGCGGGGACGCTGGTCGCCCAAGCAATCGATGAAGATTCGACACTCAAACCGGGACCAGGACGAACTTCGTAACGGGGCCGTCCTGGTTGGGCCCCAAACTTCTCTCTGTTTGCTCGACGTCGGCATACCCGCACCGTGAGCGCTGGACGAGGACAAGTTCCGCTGGCGGAGAACGGCGTGATCGGCTTGCCGCGCCGAAACTGATGGCGCTCGTCGAAGGCATGGACTGGACACGCGTTCGAGCCGAACGGCGACGGCGTCCGGCCGGAAGGCGGTGGCGAAGTGACTCAGGCGCAAAAGGCGGGCTTCAGGCCGTGCACAATAAGCTTCTGTCGGCGTCATGACGAGAAGCGCTTCGGCCCGTCCCCACGAAATCGATACGCTCAAGGCGATGTTCGTCGCCATGGCGGCGGAGAAGGCCGAACTGCAACAACTCCGGAGCGAAACACTCAAGGCCGAGATCGTCCGGATGGCGACACTCAACGAGCCTGCCCAGGAGCGGATCGCCGACCTTCATGGGATCGTCAAGCAGCTGGAGCGCGCCGCTTCGGTCGCAGCTCCGAGAAGCTCGAACGTGACCAGCAGGCCTTCGCCTTCGACGAAATCCAGACCGGGCTCGGCGCGATTGAGTCCGAGCTCGAGGCCGCAAGACCGACAGGCGAGCCGCGACGTGCTGCGCGACCGCGCAAGGCGTTCCCGGCGCATCTGGAGCGGGTCGAGATCGTCATCCAGCCCGAGCCATGGGGGAAGAAGCGCTCCCGCAGCCAATCGTCCAGTCCGTCAAACGCGGTCGGCCGCACAGGCTTGCGAAACGGAACAGTCCCGCCCTCGCTTAGATACCGAGGCACCGTGTTGCGCGCGCACCCGAATTCTTTCGCCCGTCGGTTCATTCCCCAGCCAAGCTCATGCAGCCGCAGCATCGCTGCCACCTGTTCATGCTGCAGGATCTGCTCTCCCTGCATCGTTCTCGACAATGCAGGAATCGCCCAATCCCAATCGCCATCCATGCCTCCTCTCATAACCGAGGGAGTCAGTTTCTCAATTCGGCCGACAACTGAGACGTCCGGTGCTCTTAGGCGGGGTAATCATACGAGATGCCTCCTGCAACATCATTTCCCGCATCCATAGGCTTGCCGGATCATTATTGTGAAGCGCAGGCCATTGGACGGCCTCCGTGAATGCGGCAGGAAGTGGCGGCGGAAGTTCGATAATCCGCAGGGGTGTTAATTTTGCGAAATGCTGCGCCAGCCGTAAGGGCATTGTCCCGATGCGGTTGGTGCCTGATAGAAGGGGCGGGATCATGCTAAAGCCCCGTACGACGACCTCGATACGTCTCTCGAAACCGTTCTCGAGCAAATACCATTCCTCGATGGAGGGCTGCCGGGTGTCCCCGAATTTAAGCACAACCTGCCCCATCGACAAGTATCGGTCGAATGTAAGTGGCTCTGACAGCTGCTTGTTCGTGCCGCAGCCTACGCATACGAGCATATCTTCGAACAGGGCTGCGCGAGGATGTTTCGACATGAACACTTCCGGCATAATCAGAAAATCAACGTCGCCGCGCCGGAGAAGCTCCTCGGGGTCGTCGGAAATAGGCAGACATTCGAAGCGGACGGCGGGAGCTTCCCGCGCAGCACGCTTTACGATCTTCTTAAAAAATACGAGTGTGAGGTAATCGGAAAGGATGATGCGGAAGCGACGATCCGATCGGGCCGGGTTAAAGGCGTCCCAGGAAATAATCGATAGCTGGATGTGCAGCAATGCCTCCCGGACTGCTGTGGCGAGCCCCTCCGCGCGCGGTGTCAAAATGAGTTCGCGGCCGTTCATCGTAAATAGCTCATCGCTGAAATAGGCGCGTAACCGACCGACGGCGGCGCTCATGGCCGGCTGACTCAGGTTAATACTGCGGGCCGCGGCGGTGACTTTACGCTCCCTGATCAAAGCGTCCAGCACAACGAGGAGATTTAGATCGAGTCCCTTAAAACGCATGTATTGACCTATCCGACGCGTGGATGGGTATCGCCAAAACGATCAATTTTACGAATGGTGAGTAGCGTCAACGCATCAGCCGACGACGAAATAGAGCAACCGATAGGAAGAACGGCAAAACCGTGTATATGCAAAGCGCGCCGATATGCAGGCCCATGCTGCCGGCCGGACGGCCAAGCATCGCCGGACGAATGAGGTCAATTGCATGTGCGAGCGGCAACAAGGAGGCGACGTC
The DNA here is from genome assembly GCF_040317515.1 of Mesorhizobium sp. M1428. Taxonomy (NCBI): domain Bacteria; kingdom Pseudomonadati; phylum Pseudomonadota; class Alphaproteobacteria; order Hyphomicrobiales; family Phyllobacteriaceae; genus Mesorhizobium; species Mesorhizobium sp. M1428. The sequence continues at coordinate 73,521 of NZ_JAMYKT010000016.1, read as the reverse complement.
CTGAAAAGCGCCGGGCAATTGGTTGACCGGAAACATCGCGCCGCAAAGGAACAGCATGGGTGTTATAACAAGCGTATTATAAAATATGAAATATTCATAACTGGGCGCAAGCGCCGTGACGACCATCGCTAGACTCGCGAAGGCGAGGCCACTGAGAGCGATGACTGGCAGCAAGCAGAGGATGGATGGCCACGATGTGTAGCCGAGCGTGGTGGCAACAATAGTGATTGCTGTGCCCGCCATCAGGGCCTTGGTGGCTGCCCACGCCAATTCGCCGAGTAAGATATCGCCGAGCGTCAGCTGAGTGCATAGCATTCCTTCCCAGGTGCGCTGGTTGTCCATGCGGCCAAAACTCCCGTAAACCGTTTCAGCGGTCGCCGATGCCATCGCGCTTGTGGCAACCATGCCAGCCGCGAGAAACGCAATGTACGAAGTGCCCTCAACAGGACCTATCATTGTTCCGATGCCAAAGCCGAGACCGAACAGATAGATCATCGGATCGGCGAGGTTGCCGAGAACCGATGCAAGCCCGATTTTCTTCCATCCAAGATAGTTGCGGCGCCAAACCGCGACCCAATTCCACGCATTGGCGGGCATGGCCGCCGCATAACGTTCGCCCATTGTTCAGTCCTCCATCTCGCGCCCGGTTAGCCGCAAGAACACATCCTCGAGATTGGGGGGACGCTGCAGAAGGCGCAGACCCGCGCGCCCGCGTAGCTGCACCAGCACCTGCTCCGGATCGGGTGCATAGCAAAAAAGCGTCTCACCGCTCACCTCGATGCGCTGTGCGTACGGCCGGATCAGCGCACCCAGTTCATGCGGATTGCCGCCGTAGACCTCGACCACGTCACAGCCGATCTGCTCGTCAATGAGTGCGGACGGGCGGCCTTCGGCGATCTTGCGCCCCTCCTCCATAACGCACAGCCGATCGCACAGCCGCTCGGCCTCTTCCATGAAATGGGTAGTCAAAAGAATAGTCTTGCCCCGCGCCAGCAGCGATCGCAGCCGTTCCCAGATCAGGTGGCGGGCCTGCGGATCGAGGCCGGTGGTCGGCTCGTCCATCACCAGCAAGTGCGGGTCATTGATCAGCGCACGCGCGAGCGTCAGGCGCCGCTTCATGCCGCCGGACAGTTCGGCGACGCGCGCATCCGCTTTGTTCTCGAGGCGGGCGAACTCAAGCAGCGATGGTATGACCGCTTCGATCTGGCGTCTGCTCATCCGGAAGTAGCGCCCGAACACCAACAGGTTCTCGCGCACAGTGAACGCGGTATCAAGATTGTCGAACTGCGGGACCACGCCGATGCGCATACGTGCCAAACGGGCGCGCGCCGGCACTGGAGCGCCGAGCACAGTAATCTTCCCCGCATCAGGCGATGTCATGCCGAGGACCATACGCGCAATCGTGCTTTTGCCCGCACCGTTCGGTCCCAAGAGCCCGAAGCATTCCCCCGCCGCAACGCGGAACGACAGTCTGTCGACAACGAGCTTGTCATAAGTTTTGCTTACCTCAGTAAGATCGATCGCTACCGTGGACATGGGTTCATTTTACCTAGAGGGTCGCCTCGACCGGCGGTTGCTCGGTTGCCTGCCGGACCTGAAACTGTGACTCGTCTTCGCCATCCCAGCCGTCGATAAAGAACTGATCGACATCACAAGGATTTAGCCCCTGTTCCGCCAAAGCGGCGACAATTGCGTCGAGATTATCGATGGTTTGGTAACGCGGATTGTTGTGCCGCTTTTCCTGCTCAACGCAGAAGACGAGCCGTCCATCCTCGACAAGGGCGATCGCCCCATCATGGGTCAGCTTGGTACCACAGATGCGCATAGTGTCTCCACGTTAACGGCGATAGATTCGATTCATCAGGAAGCGGAAAGCGGGTTCCGGAAACGGACGAGCAAGCAGTCTTCGTTGACCGACTCGCCCCGACACTCAAGACGCTCTACCTCGATCAACGTTTCGTTCAGCATGGCGATGACCGGCTCAGCACCAGCGGCGTGACCCCAGCGACGGCAATTAGCATCCCTTGCCGATCCGAAGATCAGATGCCCGCCTGGCGCAAGCACCCGCACCAGGTTTTTGACGGCCGCGCGCATCTCGGCTATGTCTTCGAGGTAGTATAGGACCTCCGCCACAACGATCAGGTCAAACAACTCGTCGGTCGAAAACTGTTGAACATCGGAGACTATCCAGTTGATGCGCGACGGCTCCTTTATCCGTTGACGTGCTCGAGCAATCGCTTGCGCCACGACATCGATGACGGTGAGCCCTTGGCAGTAGGGAGCTAGCTTTTCCGTGAATGCGCCGGCAGCGCACCCGACTTCGAGGGCATTTGTAATGGAGCCTTGGGCAAGCGCCAGCTGGAGCATTTGCGTGTGGCGCTCCCGCTCGAACGGATTGCCGTCGAGGCGCCACGGATCGTCTGCGGCCAATTCCCGATCGAGCAACTGATGATTCATGTTCTGGGTCAAACTCGTCCACCTCTCGTCCACCTAGGTAATTAGCGATCACTCGTCGCCGCAGATGTTGCTCGACAGCGCTAATCCCGAAGAATCCGCGCAAGATTGAGCCTGCGAAGCGGAGCCGCATGCGGTGAGAATTCTGCCCTGCTTGATCCAGTGATCGGAGTTTGGGTGGGGGCCTGTTTTCCCCCAGTGTTCGATGTAGCGACAGCAGAGCTTCGCGACAGCCAATCGCTATTGCTCAATGTACACAGCGCGTAGGCCTTCAAGGGAAGTAAGAGAAAGATGTTGATGAACGTGTGCAGGGAAAAGCCCAGAAATCGAAACTGTCGAGCACGAAATGCTACCACGCAGCATCGGAGCATGGTCATGGACACAATCATCAGTCCTGTCCACCAAGGCACAGTGCCTGTCAGTGCGAAATGTGCGAGGCCCGTTAGTACCGATAGGGCGAGGAGTAGCGGCCCGAGATTCTGTCCGACCACGTCCAACGTGAGATAGCTATTGAGGCCGGGCAGCAAGCGCAGCCCAAGCAGCGTGTCCCGGAATGTGCTTCGTGCCCAACGGAGTTGTTGGCGCAGATACGGTCCGAGTCTGTTCGGAACGACTGTGGCCGCGATGGCGCCCGGAACGTACTCGGTTCGAAAGCCTGCTTTCAGCATGAGGATAGTGAGATGGCGATCCTCCCCGAAGTCGCTTGGCTTGCCCCGAAAAAATTGCGACTCGTACTGGTCCAGTAACAAAAGGAGCGCAGACCGGCGGTACATGGCACATGGGCCGCAACAGCACATAACGGCACCGAAGCGAGCCTGTGCCGCGCGCTCCTCGTTGCAAGCCAGCCAGTACTCCATGTCTATCAGCCTTGTCAGCCAGCTCTCGCTCCGGTTACTGGCAATCAACTGACCCATGACTGCGCCGACCGCTGGATCTCGCATCTTCGGTACAAGCTTGGTGATGACGTCGGACGCGAGTATCGTGTCTGAATCAACGTTAAGCACCAAATCCCCGGATGAGCGGCGTATCGCGGCGATCTGCGCCTTGCGCTTTCCAACATTCTCGGGAAGCAAAATGATGTCGAACCTAGGGTCGCGCGCGTAGGTTTCGTGGACAGTTCCTACGGCTTCGCGATTTCCAGAACCGTCATCAACCACATAGACCCGAAGTCTTCCGGCGTATTCTTGGTCTGCAATGGACGCCAGGCACTCTGAAAGCGTGCGCGGATCCTCGTTGAAGCAGGGGACGATGACATCCACGCTGGGCAGTTGATCGGAGCCGACGAGATCCTCCAACGCCGATGAGTCGTTTGTCGGCAGAGCATAAATCCCCTGCATGCTCTTATAAGCAGTCGAGAGCAGTGCATAAAGCGAAATGGCCACAGTGCTGGTTGTACCAAGAAGAGTCATGGGATCTCGTTTGTTCAGTGATGTTGAGGAAGTGAGCGGATTACAAATCCGCGCTCATGAAGTGCTGGAATCAGCCGGGACAGCGCCGTGACCGTCTGGTCGCGCAGACCGGCGTGAGCGCCCTGGCTCAACTCGCCGGGAGGGCATCCGTCGTGCAAGAGTACGATTGCGCCCGGCCGGACAGAGGCGAGCACGGTATCGATAATCGCGTCGACCCCAGGGCGAGACCAATCTCGAGGGTCGACGGACCAATGGAGGGCCGTCAGCCCGGCGATCTGTGACGCTGTGAAGACTTCTTCGCTCCAGGCCCCGTAGGGCGCGCGAATATAGCGCACCGAGGCCTGAGGGCACGCCCTCATGATGGCGCCGTTCGCTTCAAAGATCTCACGTTGCACTTCGCCGAAGCCGCATTTGTACAGATCCGGATGAGTCATCGTGTGGTTGCCTAGCTCGTGCCCTTCTGCAAACATTCGTTGGATTAGATCCGGGTGCTCTAAGGCGTAGGCGCCGATGACGAAGAAAGTCGCCGGCACCCGCTGCTCTGCCAGCACATCCAGAATCTCCGGTGTGAAAAGTGGATTGGGACCGTCGTCAAACGTCAGATAAACGCTGCGACGGCCGGTGCCGTCAGAGCACTCACGGCGCACTTCGTACAAGCAATCGGGACGGCTCATAGCTCTGGTCCGTTCCGATCGATCATCGTGCCCGTGGGCCATTCGCTGATCGGCCGTCCAACTGGCAGAACAATGGTGAGTGCGTCATCAATGCGTGTGGGCGGCAGGTCGAGGCGCGCCTCTGGTCGGGTGGAGCGCACGCGAATTCCCGACAAGACGGCCAAAGGGCTGTATCGCCGCCCGAACCTCTCAACATGATTCCGCAGCGCGTGCCGGACGGTTCCGAAAGCGAATGGAACGCCAAGCTCCTGCAGTATTGGAAGCACGACATGGATTGAATGGGCGATTCCGAGACTCTCAAGATCCGGACGTACCCCGTACAGGCCCAGCTCAGCCACCAACAGATCGACCGCGTCAACCTTGATGAAACGGCGCAGTATGCCCATGTGAGCCGCTACACCGTTCGAATCATAGGCGATTGCGCGGAGTTCAGGCCTGGCGCCGGCCCAGCTTCGACTACCTTCGAACGGTTCTGCGTTGGACGCCCCAGTCGGCCCGTAGGTATTACGAAAGAACTGGGCGAGCTCGACGTGGTCCGAGAGCTGCAACTCGTTTTCCCAGCACAATTTCCACTGCACCTGAGGGCGCATTCAGGACCTCTCTTCAAAATAGTTTCTTGCGGGCCGCATTACCCGGCCAAAGCGGCGGCGTTGTTGGCTGCACTCAACCGTTGTCGTTAGCGAAGGTGAGCCAGCCGGTGGGGCTCGCCAATGAGCTCTCTCGATGTTCCCGCCCGTCGCGGCGCCGTCGATTTGAGCTTGACGTCGGTCATTTACGTTCCTCTAATGCATGGTTCGTAAATTCGTAAAATTGATTGTTTAGATGATGCCCATCCACACGCTGGATAGATCAGGATATGCGGTTTAAGGGGCTGGATCTGAATCTCCTCGTTGTGCTGGACGCTCTGATCAGGGAGCGTAAAGTCACTGCCGCGGCCAACAGTATTAACCTGAGCCAGCCGGCCATGAGCGCCGCCGTCGCTCGGTTACGCGCCTACTTCAGCAATGAGCTATTTACGATGAACGGCCGCGAGCTCATTTTGACACCGCGCGCGGAGGGGCTTGCCCCAGCAGTCCGGGACGCATTGCTGCACATCCAGCTATCGATTATTTCCTCCGACGCCTTTAACCCAGCCCAATCGGATCGTCTCTTCCGAATCATGCTTTCCGATTACCTCACGCTCGTGCTTTTTAAGAGGATCGTAGAGCGTACTGCGCGGGAAGCTCCCGCCGTCCGCTTCGAATGTCTGCCTATTTGCGACGACCCCGAGGAGCTTCTCCGGCGCGGCGACGTTGATTTTCTGATTATGCCGGAAGTGTTCATGTCGAAACATCCTCGCGCAGCCCTGTTCGAAGATATGCTCGTATGCGTAGGCTGCGGCACGAACAAGCAGCTGTCAGAGCCACTTACATTCGAGCGATACTTGTCGATGGGGCATGTCGTGCTCAAATTCAGGCACACCCGGCAGCCCACCATGGAGGAGTGGTATTTGCTCGAGCACGGTTTCGAGAGACGTATCGAGGTCGTCGTACAGGGCTTTAGCCTGATCGCGCCCGTCCTATCAGGCACCAACCGCATCGGGACCATGCCCTTACGGCTGGCGCAGCATTTCGCAAAAACAACACCCCTGCGGATCGTCGAACTTCCGCCGCCACTTCCTCATCCCGCATTCACGGAGGCCGTCCAATGGCCCGCGCTTCACAATACTGATCCGGCAAGCCTGTGGATGCGGGAAATGATGTTGCAGGAGGCATCTCGCCTGGCGCCTTTGCTTGAAAGCTATTGAGCGTCTCGGGCTTCCCGGAGGCGGTCGCGATCGCGTAGGAGCGGTTGCCATTCGGGCGTCAGGCCTTTGGCTCGGCAGAGCGGCGCAGTTCCTTGCTGAGTACGAGGGCCAGGAACGAGCAGAACACATGCCCGGGTTGGTGCTGAGTTGACTGCCGCCTCCGATTTCGCGTGCGAAGTCCCAGAAGATGTCTAGCCCCACTCAAATGCCAACTTTGCCGGCCTTGCCGCGGCTTTTCACGCGCGGCCAGGCGAGGAGATGCCGGTCGACGAGGTCAATCCCAATGGACTGTGCCGGCCTCGCTCGGCTACTGGCGTGAGGCATCCTTGACGACACCGCCCTGGACCGACAACGTCGAGATGTTGGCAATGAAGCCGGTCGCGACCTCGCGCTTCCGCCTGAACGCGTGGCCGATCCGCTCACCAATTGGCGCTTCATCCTGGGCCGCGGCTGAGGCCTGTGGGGTGCGGCTACCCCGCGTGGATGGGATCATCAATCAACTTTCTCTCATTTATGAAAGGAAACTTCCCCGCTTACGATAGAAGCCATCAGTTTCATATATTTTCCGGCAGATGAATATCGAACGGCAGAAATGTCTGTCCTGGTGTTTCAGCAGTGCCGGTCTCGATAGCCCGCGTCATCAGCGTTATCAGCTCCTGGGAAAGCCGGCGCATTGGCGTGGCGACCGCCATCGTGATGATGTTATCAGCGAGTGCCGCCCGAGATTCCGGCGTGATTTCATTCACGATCGCGACGAGATCGCGACTTTTACCCTCTTCCCGGACCGCGGAGATGGCGCCCTCCATGCCGCCCCCGGCGACATAGAAGCCGACGAGCTCGGGTTCCCGCTGCATGAGATCAAGCGTTGCCTCGTAGGTGACCTGCCGTTTCTCCAGGTTCACAAGCGGATCGAGCACCTCGAACGTCGGCGCGTTCTCACGGCAATAGGAGCGAAAGCCGACGTCACGGAGCTCGTGCCCCTGGAAACGATGGCTACCGACAAACACCGCCACCTTGCCGGGCCGTTTTGCGACCTTGGACACCATCCAAGCGGCCGTGCGCCCCACCTTGCGGTTGTTGAGGCCGATATAGCCCTGTCGCACGCCGGCGGCGAAGTCGGAAAGCAGCGAGAAAACCGGAATGCCTTTGGCCTTGAGGTCCTCAACCGCTGCTGTAATTTTTGGGTGGTCCGGTGCCACCATCGCGATCGCATGGCAGCGTGCGCCCAAATCCTTGAGCGGTGCGATTAGGTCGCTCGGCATATGTGACGGGGCGAATTGGATGAGCGGAATGCCGTGGAAGGACTGGGCCAAATTGACCGACGCTTCGACCTCGCGCGCAAAGTCTTGGTAAAAATGCTGGGCCGGTTTTCTCAAGATGAAGCCCAGACGGTAGCACGGTAGGTCTCGCCGCAAGCGCTGCTTGATGAGCCCGGCAGCATGATAGCCGATCGCGTGGGCGGCGTCGTGGACCCGCCGCGCGGTCTCCTCGCGCACCGGATGGCGGGCGTTCAGAACCCGATCGACCGTTGCTACGCTGACTCGGGCTTCGCGGGCGAGATCGGCAATTGTGGGGCGCTTGGTCATGGGTCCTATTCTGATTGGTTTTTGACGCAGGCTGGCTCTCTGTCACCTAGCGCGATTCGACAATGGTTTCGGGTGGGCAAAGTGAAGACGCCCGCATACTGAATGATCGACAGCGTATTGGACTACTCCAGACGTAGACCGGCCGGGTATAACAGAAGGTTCATTCGCTTAGGGCGGCGACGATTTGCACTCACACATTTAGCGCTTCTGATACATGGTCCGTGAGGCGCCGTTTAGAGCCTGCGAGTCGATCGTTCAGGTCATGTGACCAGCTTGGCGAAACCGGTCGCGGTGCGTCGCCCTTACTCGGCGGAGGATAGCCGGTTTGATGCCTCGGCAAGCTGATGACCGGAGAAGGCGGCTTTCATCTGCGCTCGGTCCAATTCTCCTTCCCAGCGGGCAACGACGAGGGATGCCACTGCGTTGCCGACGCAATTCGTCAGCGCCCGGCATTCGGACATGAAGCGGTCGATGCCGAGTATCAGTGCCATCCCAGCAACGGGAACACTCGGAACTACGGCGAGCGTAGCAGCCAGGGTGATGAAGCCCGCACCTGTTACACCTGCAGCGCCCTTGGAGGAAAGCATCGCAACGAGCAGCAGCAGCACCTGATCGCCGATTGACAGATCCGTGTTCGTCGCCTGCGCGATGAAGAGGGCCGCCAGGGTCATGTAGATATTCGTGCCGTCCAGATTGAACGAATATCCGGCCGGGATGACGAGACCCACAACCGAACGCCTGGCGCCCGCCTTCTCCATCTTCTGCATGAGCGAGGGGAGCGCGGCCTCCGAGGAGGACGTTGCGAGGACAAGCAGCAGCTCTTCCTTGATGTAGCGAATGAGAGAACAGATCGAAAAGCCGTTGTAGCGGCAGACCGCGCCGAGAACCCCGAACACGAAGAGGAAGGCGGTGAAATAGAACGTCGCGACCAGCATCGCGAGGTTGACGACCGAACCGATGCCATATCTGCCGATGGTGAAGGCCATTGCGCCGAAAGCGCCGATCGGCGCGGCTTTCATCAGAATGCCGACGAGCTTGAAGACAGGCGCGATGAGCGCCTGAAGGAAGGAAACGACAGGCTTGCCCGTCTCTCCGGCCATCGCGAGCGCCATGCCGAACAGAACCGAGAAGAACAGCACCTGCAGGATGTCGCCTTCCGCGAAGGCGCCGACTATCGTTGGCGGGATGATGTTCATCAGGAAGCCGGTGACCGACTGCTCGTGGGCCTTTGCGGCATAGGTATTCACGGCCTGGACATCGAGCGAGGCCGGATCGATGTTGAGGCCGGCGCCAGGCTGGACGACATTGGCGACGATCAGGCCGACGATCAGCGCGAGCGTCGAGAAGGTGAGGAAATAGACCATTGCCTTGCCGGCGACCCGGCCGACCTTGTGAAGATCGTTCATGCCGGCAATGCCGGTCGCAATTGTCAGGAAGATGACAGGCGCGATGATCATCTTGACCAGCTTGATGAAGGCATCACCCAGCGGCTTCAGGCTCTCGCCGGTTCCCGGATAGAAATAGCCAATTGCGACGCCGAGGGCGATGGCGGCAAGCACCTGCGCGTAAAGCTTGGCATAGAAGGGTTTGCGGGGCGCGGGACTCGCGCCGCGGACTTGTGCAGCTGACACTGTTTCTCTCTCCCTGACCGGATCGAGGTGGCGTGACTTCTCCCGGGCTTCTCCCTATCGCGGCGCTCCGGTCGAACGCTGCACCAACGCCGCCGCAATACCCATGCCAAATGGATCCGCATGACCTGAACTGACGTTGGGCTCGCCAATGATGGGATGAATGCGGTGGCACAAGACGGGAATGACAAGGCCGCCGTCCAGCACGCGCTTGATGTTCTCCGGCAGATTGCCGGTCGATCTCTCTGGCTTGCGGTTTTGCTGCACATCGTGGTGGGCTCCTCGGTTTGCCGACTTTGGGAAGGGCCGCATCGCTGGCACCAGAGCGGAGAATTGCCGTGTTCTTTGCCGCGCTGCCGCTGCAGCGACAGCTTGAAAGCGACGTCGAGACGTAGGGATTGACGCCGCTGGTGCTGACCGCGACGATGCGGTTCAGAAGTTCCGAGCACCGCCGAGAAAGCCGCGCTCGACCGCCACCTTCGCGCCTTCACACGCGACGCCGCCGCCTTATCTGTGTCATCAATATCGAGGAAATGGCGGTTGCCGCGACCGACCAGTGTCGTCGGCAGTGATTATCGCTCCCGCCCCTGGTTCGCAAGCGCTGGTGAATGGCACGGCCCGGCAATTTATACTCGGCGCGGTCAGCCGCTCAGGCACCGCATCGCCGGCGCCGTATTTCTGTCGTTCAACATCGCCGACAAAAAATTAGAACTGATGAATTCTATCATAGGCCGCGAGGTTTCCTTTCACGAATGAAAGAAAGCTCGATTGACTATCCCGCCTCGCTCCAGTCTTTTGAAAATCAACGTGTGGTTGCCCCCGTGCAAGCCGAGAACGTGGCCAAGCTTCGTGGAGGGAGAGCCAAGCGATGCGTCAGGGGTCGACCCGCTTTGCACTCGACCACACGGCGGTGGCACGAGTTCACGTCAGAGCATTTTCGCGCTTGCCCGCGACGTCGCGGGCGCACATGCCGCCGGCATGCATTTCATGGCGCGAGATCGAGGATCATATGCACCACAACATTCCCAAATCAGAACAAAATGCCAGCGAGTGCCGCATTTCGCTTCCGGATGCGAAAAGGGCTTACCCAAAGTCCGAGATGAACACCGCGGTCCCTTTTGTGCCATCGCACGAGCACGCGCTTATCGGCATCTTCGAAATATCGAAAGTACTCACCGACCCCGCCCGGCTCGAAGTCACGTTGGCCAAGGTCGTCGATCTCCTGCCCTCGTTTGTGCAGATGCGGCACGGCATCATCGCTCTCTTCGACGCTGAGGGCGCACTGGACATCACCGTAGTCACCGGCTGCGACGAGAACAGCGATGAGCGCTCCCGGATGCGCCTGCCGCGCAAGGCAATCGATCTGATTGTGACGACGGACACGCCGCTCGTCGCCGAGAACATAGCGGTGCATTCGGCCTTCACTGCCGCTGACATAGAGGTGCTTGGGGCCTCCGACCCCGTGTCGTTCATTGGCGTTCCCATTCGTGTTGATGGGAACGCCGTAGGCACGCTGACTATCGACCGCGCCTTGGACAGCAGGTCAACGTATCGGCTCGATTATGATGTCCGGCTGCTCACCATGATCGCCAACATGGTGGGACAGACAGTCAAGTTGCACCGCTTCTCCGCGGGCGACCGCGAACGACCGACAGAGGTGGAAGATCGGCTGCAAACGCAATTCTCTGATGTCAAGCACCCTGCACCGCCGCGCAAGAAGGTTCACGTCAAGGGGATGATTGGCGATAGTCCGGCGCTAAGCGCGCTGCTCGAGAAGATCGCAGTGGTAGCTAAGGCAAAGACCACGGTTCTGTTGCGAGGCGAATCCGGTACCGGGAAGGAGCTGGTCGCCAAGGCAATTCACGAGTTGTCGCCGCGCGCCAAGCGGCCCTTCATCAAACTCAATTGTGCAGCGCTGCCAGAGACAGTCCTGGAATCCGAATTGTTCGGTCATGAGAAGGGTGCCTTCACAAGCGCGTTCAATTCCCGCAAGGGTCGCTTTGAGCTCGCCGACAAGGGGACGTTGTTTCTGGATGAGATCGGCGAGATCTCGGCCTCCTTCCAGGCAAAGCTACTGCGCGTGCTGCAGGAGCAGGAGTTTGAGCGCGTCGGCAGCAACCAGACCATCAAGGTCGACGTTCGCGTGATTGCCGCCACGAACAGGAACCTTGAAGAGGCGGTTGCAAGGAATGAGTTCCGCGCCGACCTATATTATCGCATCAACGTGGTTCCCTTGCTGGTGCCGGCATTACGCCAAAGGCGCAGCGATATTCCGCTCCTCGCAGCTGAGTTTCTCAAGAATTTCAACGATGAGAACGGCCGTACGCTGACCTTCGATGCGCGTGCAATTGAAGTACTGATGAAATGTGAATTTCCCGGCAACATTCGCGAGCTTGAAAATTGCGTGCACCGGACAGCGATCCTGGCGGAGGGACGATCAATCGGGAGAAACGACTTTGCGTGCTCCCACGACCAATGCTTTGCCGAGGCGCTGCGGAAGAGCAGATCGGGCAAGGCCGCGCTGCAACCAGCGCCGATCCTCCCAGAGGCAGTGAATCCGGCCACGCCGCCGGATGCGGCCGCTCGTTCGGCCGCCACCACAGTCCCGCCTGCCGGAGCAACCCACTCATTGGGCGCGAGGACCACCGACGCCGAGCGCGTCATTGCTGCCATGGAAAGATGTGGCTGGGTGCAGGCAAAGGCGGCGCGCCTGCTTGGACTGACCCCGCGCCAGATTGGCTACGTGCTGAGGAAATACGGCATCGAGGTCAAGCGTCTGTGAAAGCATGACCCAGGCGGATTAGCTGAGACCGCTTAGCGGCTTGGCCCGCGCAGGGATGCAGATCCGCGTCCGCGTCAAGTCGATTCGACCGAGGACAGCCTGGCCGAATTCCCGTGGCAGCCGGCGTTGCGACCATCTTGTGAAAGGCGACGCTGCCATCGTCAATCCGTCCGCCATGTTGCTCTCGTTGCGAGCTCATACGGATGCCCCTGTGCGACTGAAACGGAGATAAAATATGTCCGATGCAAAACTGCAAGCTGTGCTTTCGTCTCTTCCGCAAGGGACGCGACAGTTAGATGCTCTGCCGTCCAACGGACCAGCGCCGGACAAAAGTTTTGTCAAGCTGAATACGAATGAGAACCCGTTTCCGTTGCCGCCAATCATAATGCAAAGTGCAGTGGCGGCCCTAAATCGCCAGTATCTGTATCCGGACGACGATAACATCAGCTTGAGGGAAGCAGCGTCCAATACCTATGGGGTATCCACGGATCAGGTCATCGCAGGCAACGGGTCGTCTGAACTGCTCGGACTCATCTACAGAGCTTTCCTCGCCCCTGGCGACAAGGTGGCGATGATATCGCCAGGGTTTTCGTTCAACCGCAAACTTGCCATGTTGCATGGTGCTGAGTTTCTCGAGATCGGATGTCAAACTCATTCGCTGCCAATGGAGCAATTGCTTTCCGGTCCGGCAAAAGACGCCAAGTTCATTCTGGTGGCCAATCCAAACAATCCGACCGGAACATTCCTCTCGATAAGCAATATCGAACGCCTCGTGGCACAATCGGATCGCCTGGTCGTCCTTGATGAGGCCTATGTCGACTTTGCACCCGATCACGGGCTGCGCCTCATCAACCGATATTCGAACCTTCTGATCTTGAGAACATTTTCGAAGAGCTATGCCGCCGCCGGCATTCGCGTCGGTTTCGGTTTCGGTCACCCTGAGATTATTGGCAGGCTGCGCAACATCCAGAACGTCTTCAACATGAACGTGATCGGGCATGCGGTTGGTATCAGCGTGCTTGCGCATCGCGGCGCCTACGCAGAGAACCACAAGCACATCAGACATGAACGACAGCGAGTGACAGCCGCACTGTCGCAACTTGGATTTTCCGTAACGCCCTCCCACGCAAATTTCTTGCTAGCCCGTGTGCCAGCGGGACAGGACGGCTCATGGTGGCAAGCAGCCTTGGAAAGGCAAAAGATACTCGTTGCCTACTTTCCGGACAATGGTTTGGAACATTGCATCCGCGTCAGCATCGGCACAAAAGAGCAATTGGATGCATTTCTTGCTGCCGCTCGCGATATAGTTGGAAGCTTAAACATACCAAGCACCACGGGCAGGGGAGCGTCAGGCTCTGCTCGTTCGGTACGCTGACGCTAATCCGATATCACACATTGCTATCTTTAGGCTTGCTTGGTCACCCAAGCACGACAACATTTTTCTTTAAAATCGGGGACAATATCGAGTGACAAACGTCTTTCCTTCAAACCTAGCCTTCGGCATCTTCGATCATCTGGACGAGGACGGCCTCGATATCGCCCGGCAGTACGAAGATCGCCTGATATTAGCAGAGGCGTGCGATCAGCTAGGGTTCTATGCCTATCATCTCGCAGAGCACCACTGTACCCCTCATGGGAGAGGTCCATCGCCGAATCTGTTCTTATCGAGCGTCGCCCAGCGCACCCGGCGCCTGCGTCTCGGACCCTTGGTGATGCTGCTTGCGCTTTATCATCCGCTGCGTGCGTTCGAAGAGATCTGTATGCTGGACCAGTTGAGCGGTGGCAGGCTCGAACTGGGCATAGGGCGCGGTGCTCTCCCGATCGAATTGGGTTACTTCGGGATTGGTGCGGACGCGGTGCCGGGCCGCTATGCGGAAGCCAGCGAAATTCTTGTTGAAATACTTGTTAATGCGATGAAGGTTGGCACGCTGTGCTATCAAGGCCGCCATTTTGAGCTCAATGACGTTCCTTTGACGCTAAGACCTCATCAGCGTCCACATCCGCCGACATGGGTCGCCGCCAATCGACCCGAGTCCGCAGCCTGGGCCGCTGCGAATGGAGCAAACATCGCGTGTGTAGGGCCTTCCTCTTCTGTTCGCAAAACTACAGATGCCTTCCGCGCCTATCGAGAGGACAACACTGACACGGGCGATCGAGCGCTATTTATTGGATTGCTCCGAATGGTGGTGGTTGGGCGTTGTGACACACATGCCTATTCGCTCGCGGCACCTGCTTACGAACGATGGCTCAAGAGCTTCCAATTCCTTTACGAGCTTAATGCCATCCCGACTCCACCAAACCTGCCGCTGACCTTCGATGAGGCAGTAGAGCGTGAACTGTGCGTGGTAGGATCAGCAGAATCTGTGCGAAAAGCTCTGTTAGATCAGTTGGAAGAGGCAGGTGCCAACTACCTGCTTTGTCAACTGGCATTTGGAAATCTGCCGCTAGATGCTTCCCTGTACACCGCGACGACCATTCAATCCGAAATCATGGCTCGACTTGTCTGACCGTGAAATTGGCGGTCTGATCTGAATTAAATCGTAGTAACAGCGCTCCCTCACATCCACGTGCTCGAGCGTGCAAGTGGTGGGGGCGGGCAATCGGGAGGGAGGCCAAACTGACGACGAGCCGGCGGCACAGATTACCAGGTTTGTGCGTTGGCTGGCGTCTGGGCCATCGTGTGAACCTGCACGATCCTAAGGAGATGATGGCCGAGCGCGTCACGATGCGGGCGCGTCTGCTCGTCGCGCTCGCGCTAGTCGTTGCCCATAGCCCGCCGCAGAGGTTCTTCTCGCCAGGGGCGGCGCCGGTGCGGCCCCCAGATCCAGCTTCATCAGCAGCTCGGCGGTAGCAAAGCCGTCACTCGCTACGGCGCTGTTGAGGGCGCGCTCGCGAGCGGCTTTGCTACGCCGAGCGACACCACCTGGAGCGAGTTCGCCCGATGTCGCGGGTGCACCGCGGTCGGATAACGATGCTGGAGGAAATCGTTCGCAGCCGGTCTTCACGATCTGCGCGAGTGCTTTGCATGAATGCTGCCTGCTTCCTCGTCTGCGGCGGCCTTGTGTCCGCCGGCACGCCCGAAGTCAATGCCAGTACCACAAGGCCGCCAAGACGTCAGGTCTGGGAGCCGGCTTGTACGGTCGTATCGTGTTCGGGAATATCGTCGAAGGAGGCGTAGTTGAGATTGTAGAGTTTTGAATACAGGCCCCCCATGGCTATTAGCTGATCGTGGTTGCCAGTCGCAATAACTTGGCCATTCTGAAGCACGATGATGCGGTCGGCACCCCGGATCGTGGCAAGACGGTGGGCGATGACGAGGCCAGTGCGCCCTTCAAGCAGCTTTATCAGAGCCTTCTGAATCTGCATTTCCGTGTAGCTGTCGATGTTGGCGGTAGCTTCGTCGAGCACGAGGATCTTGGCGTCGGCGACTAGGGCGCGGGCGAAACTGATAAGCTGGCGCTGGCCGAGAGATAAGTTGTCGCCGCGTTCGCCAAGTTGGGTCTCATACCCGTCGGCGAGGCTCATGATGAAGTCGTGGGCGCCGACCGCCTTGGCGGCCTCGATCACCTTGTCGCGCGTGGCTTCCGTCTTGTGGTATCGAATGTTCTCGAAGACCGTCCCGGTGAACAGGAACGGCTCCTGCAGCACCATGGCGACCTGGCGGCCGAGCGATTCCTGGGTGAGATCGCGCACATCATGTCCGCCGACCAGCACTTGGCCCTGCTGAACATCATAGAAGCGGTGGACCAGGGCCATCGCGCTCGATTTGCCGGAACCGCTCGGCCCGACCAGTGCGACCGTCTCGCCGGGATTGACCCGGAAGGAGACATTTTTCAGCACCGAACGGTTCGGATTGTAGCCGAAGGTGACGTCCCTAAACTCGACCGAGCCGTCCATTTCGGGCGAAAGCACCTCGGCATTGGGTTTGTCCTGAACATCGATCTTGACGTCGAGCACATCGGTCAGGCGCTTGCCTGAGGCCATGGCGCGCTGCATGACCGAATATTGCAGGGTGAGTGAGCGGATCGGGTCAAAGAAGCGCTGGATGTAAAATAGGTAGGCAACCAATACGCCCACATCTATTCGGCCATTCATGACCATCGAGCCGCCGACCACAATAACGGCGGCCATGGCGAGGCCGGTGAGGCCATCGACGATAGGCACCATGACCAGTGCATATTTGGCAGCGATCAGGTGGGTCCTGAGGTTGGCATGGGCCTTGTCGTCAAAAAGGATGAAATTCACCTGCTGGCGGTCCATGGACTGGACGGTGCGCACGCCGTGAATGGCTTCGGCCAGCGCGCCGTTGACGACGGAATTAGTCTCGTGTGCAGCCATGAAGGCGGCGCGGGCACGCGGCAGCCAGACAATGCGGACGATCACCAGGACCGGCAGAACCGAGAGCGTCAGGAGGCCGAGGCGGAAGTCGAGCCACAGCATTACGAAAACGATGCCGAAGAGAAGCGCAACATCGCCTACGGAATATACCGAGGTTTCGAGGAATTCCTGTATGGAGTTGACGTCGCCTTGCAGGCGCGACATGAGGCGTCCGACCTCGGTCTTGTCCATGAAGGAGAGCGAAACCTTCTGCAGATGGCCAAACATGGCGCGGCGGATGTCGAACAGGACAGTTTCGGCCACTTTCCCAACCACGGTTTCCTGCATGTAGCCGGCAGCGAAATTGACCAAAATCGCCAAAACGAACGCGCCGACGGCCGCGAGCTGGGCTGAGCGATCGGTCCTTGCCGGGTTCATGCCCTGGTCGAGCGCGTAGCGGATGATCAACGGGATGAGAAGCTGCGTCCCGGTGAAGATCAGCATTGCTGCAATCGTGATGACTACCCTGGCTCGATAGGGACGGACGAAAGCCCCGATGCGCCGGAGGATGCTCTTGTCGAAAGCCCGGCCGAACATCTCCTCCTCGATGCGGTGCGAGCCGACAACCGCGCGCGGAGGGCGTCTACCGTCGTCACGTTCGGCTTCGACTTCGCCGGCGCGGCCCTGCGCCATCAGCGGGCGCCCCCATACTGGGTCATATTGTCATCACCCGGGCGCGTCTGGAGATCGTAAAGGGCCCTGTAGCGTCCCCGCTTCGCCAAAAGCTCTTGATGCGTGCCGCGTTCTACGATTTCGCCGTTATCCACAAAAAGGATCTGATCGGCATGCACAAGCGCACTCAGCCGGTGCGCGATGATGATCGTCACCCGATCCTTGGCGAAGCGCCGCATCGCCGCGCGGATGCGCTGCTCGGTGCCGGCATCGATCGCGGCCGTTGAGTCGTCGAAAACGACGACGGAGGGGCGCAGCATCATGGTGCGAGCAATCGTGAGACGCTGGCGCTGGCCGCCAGAGAGAGAGACGCCGCGTTCGCCCACGACCGTCTCGTAGCCTGCTGGGAGCCCGAGGATGTAGTTGTGGAGCTGGGCGAATTCGCCAGCGCGTTCGATTCGCTGTCTCTTCGCCCAGGGATCGCCATAAGCGATGTTGTTCTCGATCGTAGTGGTGAATAGGAATGCATCCTGCTGTACGACGGCGACCGCCTTGCGAAGCGTCGCGAGGGTGACATTGCGTACGTCCTGGCCGTCCAGCGTGACGGCGCCACCGGTCACGTCGTAAAAGCGGGGGACCAGATGAGCCATCGTCGATTTGCCCGAACCCGGCGGACCGACGATCGCGATCGTCTCGCCTCTACGGGCCTCAAAGCTGAGGTTCTTCAAAATGGCGCGGTTTTCGGCGCTGGGGTACGCAAACGAGACATTGTGGAAGCGCAGAGTGCCGTCGCTTATCTCGAGCGGTCTGGCCTCGAGAGCATCCCTGATTGTGATCTCCTGGTCGAGGAGACCGAAAAGCCGCGAACCGCAGCTAGAAGCGCGGGCAAAGGCATTGACCATGAGGCCGATCTGGCGGACTGGCATTTGCAGGATTGTCATGAAGGTCAGGAAGGTCGCCACCGTTCCGACGCTGATCTCGCCAGCGACGAGCTTGCTGCCACCGATCCAGAGCACCAATCCCATTGCGAAAAAGAAGGACAAGGTCATCGCCGACGTGCTGGGCACGTAGATGTCAACGCGGTCGTGGGCGAGGTCGAGCGCGTTCTTGGAAGCGCCGTCGAACTTCAGCATCTCGTAGGCTTGAGCCGCAAAAGCGCGGACCACGCGGATGCCTGCGAGATTTTCCTCCATCACGCGGCTCAGTACCGAAAGCCGCTCATGCAGGTCGAGCCAGGTGGCGCGCAGCCTAAGCTGTGTGGCCGATGAGCGCCAGGCGACAAAAGGCACGAAGCTCAGCGCGACCAGGCCGAGCATGGGATCGGTCGAGATCATCATGTAGGCGCCGATCCCGATCAGCATGGTGAGCAGGAGCACGCGAACGAGCGCGGTGGAAAAATACATCCGCACGCCTTGGAGATCGAGCATTCCGATGGTGATCAGATCGCCTGAATGGACCCGGTCGTGAAAGGAAAAGCTGAGACGCTGGATCTTGTCGTAGTAGGCGAGCCGCAGTTCGTACGCGACATGATGCCCGACGGCTTCGGCAAAATAGTTCTGCGCCATCGTGAAAAGGCCGCGTAGCGCGCTGACGGCGAGCAGCAGGAGAGCCGGGGTCCAGAGCGCTTGTCCTGCCGCCGTCCCCGCGACACCGCCCCCGATGGCTGTCTGGGTCTGGTCGACAGCCCGGCCGAGCAGCTGGGGAATGAGCAACTGGAGGATTGCCGCCATGATCGTCGAGCCCATAGCGAAGGCGACCTGCCAGGGATGCCGCAAATTCATACGCGTGATACGCAACAGCGTACTCAAATCCCTGCCCCAGCGCGCCGCTTCCACATGGGTCAACGAATTCAGAGCGTTCGTTGCGCTGCCGATAGCATCACTGCTCACGGGTGTATTCCCGACTGCATTTTGCGCCTTCGAGGCAAGCCGAAGGACCAATCATCAAAGGGGCCCGCCATTGTTAATCCTGTCCACCACCTGCAGCAGTGCCCGTTCCTATAAGCCGAGCCGCGGCTTCACTTACTGGCATGTCGATCACCGTGATTCCGCTTGCCGCAAGGAAACGCGCTTCGTTTCTGGTCAGCGTTTCCGCGTCCATTACCGCGCAATGTGGACCTCGGGAGCGCTTCATGATCTGCCTGGCGTAGGTGCGCAGCATCTGATCGTTGAAGCGGCAGCCAACGAAGAAAAATCCACGGGTGATGCGCCGTTCCTTCACCACGTCTGGGAGCGGTGTCTGGATATCGATTTCGGTCAGGACTTCGACATAGTCGGAATCTGCGACGAGAAAGTTTTGCGCCGGCCTAATACTCCCGTGAGGTGTATAGAGAACCGTCTTTGCCCCCGATCGGGGGTCGAGTTCCCTCCCGGACAAATCGTAGGTTTTCGTCCAAATGTCCCGGATTTCGTTCGCCCGCGTTACGCCCTGGATCTCGACGACGTCCGTTCGGCCGGTCTCTACGAGAGCCGTGCGCATCGCGCCGTCGTACCAGCTGTCGACGATGAGGGAGAGCGGCAGCCTTGCGAGCCAGGCGTGGAGGAGGGTAGGCGCCATCGGCGCTGCGAATATGTCGGTCATCCAAGCTTGAAGCGTCCGGCGATGCCGGCGCTGTTCGATGAACTGCGCAACCGACCACATATTGGTGCGGATCCTGGAAGGGGCTGGCGCCCGTGCATTGAGTGCCGCGGCAACGACCTCGGGCGTATGCGGCACAGGCGGTTCCGCACAGTTGAACCCAAGAAGACCCGGACCGAGATAGGGGATCACCTCATCGGCGGCGAGCGCTTCCTTCGCCAGGTCAAGCAGCTTTTCGGCAAAACTGTCCCGCACGATGACCAGGTGGCCCGATGTCAGGATCGTGTTCATGCTCGTTTCCTCGCGACGCACCTTATGAACGGGCAGCATCAGTCCTCTTCGGAAACCTTCCTTGCCTCGACGGTGATCGGCAGACGCGTATCCCGTGGAAGATCGGGTAGGAGGAGCCGCCACCCGTTCCTGAGCGTCACAGTTCCGCCCCACAACTCTTCCTTCTCGAGCTTGATGATCGGCTCTTCGAGGTCCTTCTTCGGGACATACGCCGACAAGCCAGCATCGGTCCTGCGGATCATGACTTTCATCTGGCCGTCCCTTCATTGGTATTGCTATCAGCACTGCAGGGCACCTCGGCTTTGTCGAGGCTCATCAGTTCACGCGCTCGCATGCCGACGACGGTGCCACGGTCGATCCATTCGACCGCATAGATGAAGAACTGCTGGAGAAAGGTGCCAATGTCGCGCACATATCCCTCGTCGCCCTTCCGCACGAGATTTTCGCCGATCTCCCTGCCAGGATAGGTGCCGTCATTTTTTATGTGGCGAGTGGCACGTACCCGCTCTCCCGGCATGAATCGTGGAGGCCTGCGGATTTCGACCTCCTCTTCGCGTCCGAGCGACATGTCCGTTCCCTGATTTCTCTTGAGGCTGCAGATTGTGAACAAAGGCGTTCCAGGCGTCCTGCGAAGGCATCCCCGACCATGTCGGCAGCCCAATGTTCGTCACGCAGGAACGCAGGTCTTCGGCACCGGGCATACCGAGGCACATTGCTGCGCATCGAAGACCCCCTCGCACTCGGTGCACTTTTGCGGCTCGATCACATAGCTCTCGCCTTTGAACTTGATCGCGCCGGAGGGACACTCGAATTCGCAGGCGCCGCATTGGGTGCATTGGGATGCGATGATCTTGAAAGCCATT
Organism: Mesorhizobium sp. M1428; assembly: GCF_040317515.1. Lineage (NCBI taxonomy): Bacteria > Pseudomonadati > Pseudomonadota > Alphaproteobacteria > Hyphomicrobiales > Phyllobacteriaceae > Mesorhizobium > Mesorhizobium sp. M1428. The sequence continues at coordinate 52,482 of NZ_JAMYKT010000016.1, read as the reverse complement.
TTAACTCCTGGTCCGAATGGATGAGACGCGCTCAGGCCGTCGCCGCGAGTGCGGGGGTCCCAGACGCGGCCGCGTAAATCGCGCTGATTGCGGTCTCGATATAGTCGTGGGCATATGCGTCGGTGGCTTGGATTCCAGCGTCGGCGAGCTGATCCTGCGGGCAGTTTCCGATCTTGGCGCACAGCACGACATCTATGCCCTCAAGCGCAGCGATGACGCCATCCAGGGCGGCTTCTGCGCCCCAGCCGCCGAGACAATACTGCTCGACCTTGCGATGCCCGACAAAGCTGATCCCTCTCGGCGAGGCTTCGTAAACCTGGAATTCCTTCGCATGGCCGAAATGTTCATTGACGCGGCCGCCGCCCTTGGTCGCCACTGCGAAGAGAAGGGACTTGCCGGGGCTCGCTGCCTTGACCAATCCGGTCGCTTCTCTCCTAGCCGCCACGTGATCACGGCGCTCCTCCGCGAGCAGCTCCCGATAGGCCTTGCGATTGCTGGCATCGTAGGTGACCTCGCCGGGAATTCGGTCGACTGTGAATTCCTGGCCACGATCCTCACCGAGCAGGCCGACGGCATCTGCCCGGCACTGCCGGCAGTGGCGCATCAACTGGGCGCCGCCTTCGACACGATCCTGAAGAGCCTTCATCTCCATTGCGTTTGGGCCGCGTTGCCCGCTCAGTCCGTAGTGCGTGCCGTGCGCCGGGTCCGAAATCAGCGGCATGAGGTTGTGCAGGAACGCGCCTCGCTCCTTGACCCATCTATTCACCTCGATCAGATGCTCATCGTTCACGCCGGGGATCATCACCGAATTGATTTTGGTGAGGATGCCGCGCGCGGTCAGCATCTCCAGACCCAACATCTGCCGCTCGTGCAGGATCCGGGCGGCTTCGATGCCGACGTAGCGGCGATGGTCGTAAAAGATCCAAGGATAGATCTTTGCACCGACCTCAGGGTCGACCATATTGATGGTGATCGTCACGTGATCGACATTCATGTCGGCAAGCTCATCGACATGGTCCGGCAGCGCGAGCCCATTCGTGGAGATGCAAAACTTGATGTCTGGGATTTCCCTGGCGACTCGTTCGAACGTTGCCTTCGTCTTCTTCCAATCGTAACAGGCATCGCCAGGTCCGGCGATGCCGAGCACGGAAAGCTGCGGCACCTCGTTGGCGACCGCGATCACCTTGCGTAGCGCCTGGTCGGGCGTCAGCTTTTCGGAGACCACCCCAGGCCGGCTTTCGTTGGCGCAGTCATATTTGCGATTGCAGTAGTTGCACTGGATATTGCAGCCGGGCGCGACCGCGACGTGCATGCGCGCGAAATAGTGATGCGCCTCTTCTGAAAAGCAGGGGTGATCCTTGATCTTCTCCCAGATAGCCGGATCCGTGTCGTCCGGCTTTATCGACGAGCCGCAGGACGAAGACGCGCAGCCCCCGGCTTTCACGGTGGCAAGCAACTGGTCACCGAACGTCGTGCTGAGGCTCTCAAGCGAAATTGCCGGTGCGGACATCGAACGGCTCCGTTGCTGGGTGAATGTCGCAGTTCAAACCGCAAGAGCTATGCCAGCTCAAAGAGCGGTTTTGGTTCACGATTGTGCTTTCGTGTCTGATTCCGTCGGATTGCTCCGACACACCTTTGTCGGGCTTCCGACAGTGGACAAGCAAATCGGGTCGCGAAGGTTACCAGCCTTGGGCGCGCAGAGTGTGAGGGAGACTACTCCGGGCTTACGTTTGACGTCATCACGACGTCTAGAATTTCTTCACCTCGATGCCATGTCGGCGCAGCGCGTAGCCGATTTGCCGCGGCGTGAGGCCGAGGATACGAGCCGCCCTGGCCTGAACCCAACCGGCCTTGTCCATCGCGTCGATCAGCCGGTCGCGTTCCGTCAGACGCGGGGGACAAGCGGGATCGTTCGGATCGCCGGCCGCAAGGGGAGATACGTTGCCTGCGGAGGCACCGATGCAACTGGCCGGCAGCCGCAGTCCGGCCGGCACTGCGTTGACCCGGGCGAGATCGTCGATGGCATTGCCGCCATTCGAGCGGTCGGCTCGTTTCCAGAGGAGCCAGGAAAGGCACTGGCTCTTCTTACAGGCGAAATCGGATGGCGTGATCGTCCTTGAACGCGCAAGTGTGGCCGTCCTTTGGACGCAGTTCTCCAGCTCGCGGACGTTACCAGGGAAGTAGCATTGCGAGATCAGGTCAAGCGCCGACGGCGCGAAGGCGAGTGCGCGATCGTTCTCCTTGTTGAATCGATTGAGGAAGGCGTTCGCAAGGCGTGGAATATCGCCGGGTCGCTCTCTGAGCGGAGGCAGGATAATTGGCACCACATTGATGCGGTAATAAAGGTCGGCCCTGAACTCCCCTTTTATGACGGCCGTCTCGAGGTCCTTGTTGGTGGCGCATATGAGGCGCACGTCGACCTGTAGCGTTTTGGTGCCGCCGACTCGCTCCAACTCGCCTTCCTGCAAGACACGCAACAGCTTGGCTTGAAAGGCCGGCGAAATCTCGCCGATTTCATCAAGTAGCAGCGTTCCCTCATTTGCCAATTCAAAACGACCGGCGCGCTGGGAGATAGCACCCGTGAAAGCGCCCTTTTCATGCCCAAACAGTTCTGACTCAAGAACGCTTTCAGACAGTGCGGCGCAGTTCAATTTGACGAAAGACTTCTTCCTCCGACGTGAGAGCTTATGGATGGCTTGCGCAAAGAATTCCTTGCCGGTGCCGCTTTCACCCCGCAGTAGCACGGTGGAATTGGTCCCTGCTACGACCGAGACGGTTTCGAGCACCTGCTTGAGTGCGGGGCTTTCCCCGATGATCCCGTCGATTTTGACATCCGCATGCCGGGCAGGGTCGTAGGTCCTCCCCTCGTTGGGCGATTTCTCCGGTCTCCATTGCTTATGGACAGACGGCTGACGATCTGTACTCAGGATGCGATGGAGACGGATGGTCCGGCCGACAAGGTTGGCGACCATCGTCAGGAAGTATGTGTCCTCGTCGTCGCGAAGGTCGGTGGCACCGTTTCCGGGGCGGTCGATCGACAACGTCCCAAGGATCTTATGCTCAGCCTTTAGCGGGATACCGATAAAGGCAATCGGGATGGTGCCGCTGCTCGAAGACGTTTGAAGGTCATTCTGAAATAGTTGGGACTTGCTGACGTCCGGTATCAAGAGCGGCGTCCCCGTGGCGACGATTTGGTCTGTTACGGCGTGTGGTATGACCCGGCGAGTGCCTGGTTGAGGTGCGTGGGTGTTGCCGGCAGTTGCGGCAATCTCCGGCTCTCCTTCAGCGTCCAGGACGACGATTGCTCCGTGACGCATCTGCAGAAACGAAGGCAGGATGTTCACGACATTGGCGAGCGTAATCTCCAGCTCGCTGGGGGCGGTCAGCACCTTCGATATCTCGTAGAGTCCCCTGAGCGCGATATCTGCTTGGGGCATGCTTTTGATGGGCGGTTCAGGGCGGGTATCCCGAGGTCCTACCTCGTCGACCCGATCTTGCGGTACGTGAGCCATGGAAACACCTCAGGGGTTGTCGTCCAGAGTGCTCCTCCTTTTGTATCTGGGTCTGAATTCTGAAAGCACAGTATTCACGAGATTCTCTTCGTTTCGATTCAAGAAAAGATAGACTTGGCGTTGGTCGCGACCTCAGGTGCACCAAGACTAACCCTCTTGATACGTGCGTGCGTCGGTCATCCGAATTTGAAGAGGACTCCGAAACCGCCGCGTGGATAGTTCCACTCGATCTCGCCACTGGTCTCACACAAAATCCGGCAGGTGCCGCACTCCATGCAGCCGTCGGCAGTGATCTCCACTTGACCTTTGTCGTTCAACTCATAACATTTCGCGGGGCAGACGTGGGTCAGCGCGAGCAGGTTCGCGCTTGGCCTCTCGTGCGGTCGCACTTTGATATGCGGACGGCCGGAATCCACCAAGTAGCGGTTCTGGTAAAGCTTGTCCTCGACACGTGACTTCGTCACTGGGATCGTCATTTCGTCTCCCCTCAGCGCCACGCCAATGCAAGGCGGACCGCGTCGCTGACCAGCCCCCAGCGCGAGCGCGCCTTGATGAAGGCCGCCGTGGTCGCCTTTTCCTTCTCGATCTTCGGCGTGCCGTCGACACGCATGAAGTTCTGCGCGGCTTGCGACATCAACCGCGGATAAGTCGTGAAGTAATTGCAGGAATTGGTGTGGAGCAAGGCCGGCATGTCTTTGTATTTCCTTAGGTCCTTGACCACGAAGGACTTGTCCAGCATGGCTTTGTAAAGGGCGAGATTCCGTTTGCTCATAGGACCGTTGCGGCTCTTGACCTCGATGATTGCCTCAGCCGCGATGCGGCCGGAGGTCATGGCGAGGTTCGAGCCCTCGCGGTGAATGGCGTTGTTCAGTTGCGCGGCATCGCCGACCACGACCCAACCGTCGCCAAAGAGCTGCGGAATAGCCTTGTAGCCGCCTTCGGGAATGAGATGCGCGGAATATTCTTTCACTTCCGAGCCGGCAATCAGCGGCCGGATCGAAGGATGGGTTTTTAAGGCGTCGAGGAGGACGTAAGGGCTCTCGACCATCGCGGCGAAATCGGAGACGAGGCAGCCAATGCCCAGTGAGATCGACTCCTTGTTGGTGTAGAGGAAGCCGAGCCCGGCCATGCTGCGGGAGGTCGTGCCCACCGCCTCGATCACGCAGCCTTCATCGCCTTTGAGGCCGAACCGCTGCTCAATGACCTCTTCGGGCAGGAAATGCATTTCCTTGACGGCGAGCGCCACGGTTTGCGGCTTCGGCATCTCGCGCAGGCCGGCCCGCGTGCCAAGCAGTCCGCAGACACCTTCTGCGAGGACGACCACGTCTGCGTAGATGGCTCCGCCGGCCCGGTCTGTGCGGACGCCGATCACCCTGTCCTTGGCGTCACGGATGAGTTCCGTCACGGTCGTCTCGCACAGAACCGTCGCGCCGGCCTCGCGCACCTTACGCGAAAACCATTTATCGAACTGGGCACGGATGATCGTGTAGCGGTTGGGCTTCGCCTCATTGAAGTCGTCCGACCGATAGTGAATCCCGGTGTGGGACGTGTCGTCCATCACCCAAAGCCGCTGTTCAACCAAATGCCGCTCAAGAGGCGCATCGTCCCGGAAATCCGGGATGATCTTCTCCAGCATGTTCGCGTACATGATGGCACCCTGGACATTCTTGGACCCCGGATATTCACCCCGCTCCAACTGCAGCACCTTCAGGCCGTGGCTGGCCATGGTGTAAGCAGCTGCGTTTCCGGACATGCCGGCCCCAATAACAATGGCGTCGAATTGTTCCTCAATCATGTCCATCCCTTAGCTCGCAAGCTTGTCGCGACTGTGGGGCGACAGCCGCCGGGTGAAGGCTTCCGTCAGTGCGGGCAGGAAGCGGATCGCGTCGGTGACGATCCCGAGGTGAGCGAAATCGAAAATCGGCGCGTTCGGGTCGGTGTTGATGGCCACGATGAGATCCGCCCCCTCGACGCCAACCCGGTGCTGGACGGCGCCGGAAATCCCAGCCGCTATGTAAAGCTTCGGCCGGATGGTCTTGCCAGTTTGGCCGATCTGCCGATCAGCTGGCATCCAGCTCTTCTGGACCAACGGGCGCGAACAGCCATGCTCGGCACCAATTGCCCGCGCGAGATTCTTCACAAGCTGCAGGTTCTCCGCCGCTCCAAGACCGAGGCCTCCCGCAACCACGACGTCGGCATAGGCAAGATTTGCCTTTGCCGACTGACTATCCGGCAGGAAGCCCAGGACTTTGGTAACGATCTCGTCCTCGGCTACCGAGAGCTTGTGCCGGATGACACGCCCGACCGGTTTATCCGTTCGCTGCGGCATGGGCATGACCCTCGGTCGCACTGTCGCCATCTGGGGTCGGAAATTGAGCGTATAGATCGTGCACAACAAGGAACCGCCGAAAGTCGGACGGGTGGCGGCGAGCGAACCGTCGGTATCCACATCGAGTTCGGTGCAGTCGGCCGTGAGCCCTGTCTGCAAGGTCGTCGCCACGGAGCCGGCAAGATCCCTGCCGAGTGTGGTGGCACCAAGAAGAAGGATCTCGGGTTTGTGGGTATCGACCAGATCCGTCATCGCCTTGGTGAATGGCTCGTTCCGATAGTCGGCGAGCAGCGGCGCCTCGACGATATAGACAAGGTCGGCGCCATAAGCGAACGCTTCGGCGACGGCGTTCCCGATGGCCTCTCCCGGCGGTCCAAGCACGACGCCCGCAAGCTGGACCTGAAGCTTGTCTGCTAACTTGCGGCCTTCGCCGAGCAGTTCGAATGATACGGGATGGACCTGGCCGCGTTCGAGCTCGATGAAAACCCAAACGTGCCGGTAGTCCTTGAAATGCGCGGGCAGCTCCTTCTTTATGCCGGCACGGCCGGCGGCAGGGCGAGGCGTTTCTCGGTTCGCGTTCGACATCGTCTGATCCTTGCCCTCTCACGCGCCGCCGTTGAAGGCGAGCTCATGTTCCAATGCCGGCTGGCGGGTGAAGATTGCCGTGATGAGTTCGTCAGCGACATCGCGCAAAGCCATCTCGGCGGTGTCGATTTTTGCCGCCTTTTCCGCCCGCGCAGGAGGGGCGAAAACGCGCTTGACGACCGTCGGTGAACCGCGCAGGCCGCATTTGGTGAGATCCTCAATGCCGGCGTCGGCGGCACTCCATTTCAAGACCTGGCTGCGCGCGGCGCACAGGGCGTCCTGGATCGAGCCCCGGCGGATCTCGTTTGTGCCTTCCAGCATGGTGATCAGGCAAGGGAGCCTGCTCTTCAGCATCTGTGTGCCGCCTTCGGAGCGGCGCTCAGCCTTGATCTCGCGCGCACCAAGGTCAATAGAGGCGATCTTCGCGACATAGGTCAACTGCAGGAGTCCGAGGCGCTTGGCGATGCCGGGCCCGACCTGGGCGGTGTCGCCATCGATCGTCTGCTTGCCGGTGAAGACGAGGTCTGGCGTGCCGAACGTCTCGCCAACCTTCGCGATTGCCTGGGAAAGGGCGAACGAGGTCGCCAGCGTGTCGGAGCCGGCAAAATAGCGGTCGGTCAAGAGCACCGCTCGGTCGGCGCCGTAACCGAGCGCCTTGCGCAGCGCGTCCTCTGCCATGGGCGGACCCATAGTGAGCACGGTGACTTCGCCACCATAGGCGTCGCGCAGTCTGAGGGCTTCTTCAAGGGCGAACAGGTCGTAAGGGTTGATGATAGTCGGAACACCCTGGCGCATGATCGTGTTCGTCACCGGATGGACCCTTATCTGTGCCGAGTCCGGCACCTGCTTGATGCAGATTACAATGTGCATTGGCGGTTTCTCCAGGCTCCTGTCCGGATGCGGGCTTGGCGGTTATCTCTTTGGTTTGCATCATTCATGCCAACTGTTTTGCGCTGCCCCCAATTCCTAGAACTTCGCTTGGTTGCTTCTGAGGGCGCCGTGGTGATGACCGGATTTGTCGGCTTCTCGACATTGTCGCGTCGCAGCCCGTGTCGCGGTCATTCCTGTCCGAACCGCTTCAGTACGGAGTCGAACGGGACAAAGGTGCGGCCCGGCGTGGCAGGTTTGTTCGGATCGTGGTCTTTGAGCACCTTGAAGACCCGATGGGTGAGCGGCGAGGAAACCGCGAAGTCCTCGTAAGCGCGTTCGAGCGTCGCGCGCACCCGCGCGGCAATCACCTGGTCGGGCAGACCGGAGAAATCTTCTTCGGCAAGGTATTGGCCCACGCGCTTCATGATATGGAGCCGCGAGACATTCAGCACCTTCGGATCATAGGAGACGCCAAGGACTGCGAAGAACTCCTCCGCAGCCGACAGGCGCTTCAGTCGTGCGAGGATGTCGGTGACATCGATGGGGCGGCTGTCAGCGGAACAATTCATTGCATTCTCCCTGGTCGGAAAACTGTCGTGTCGGTGCGCTCGCGCACGGCTGACCTGGACCCGCACAGCTCCGCGAGGGATGCCTCGCTGCACATTCCATCGTAGAGCTCGACCAGTTGAGTTGCAGTGACGGTCGATTTGGTCTCGGCCGCCTCGCGCCGGACGCGGGCCACCATCGCCGCTGCCAGATCCGGGTCGAGATCGCGACCGCTTTCGCTCAGCACATGGGCAATCGCAGTGGCGCCGGAATGCTTGCCGATGACGATACGCCGGCAGCGGCCCACGAGAGCCGGATCGAGCCCTTGATAAGTACGCGAGTCCTTCAGCAGCCCTGCGACGTGAATGCCGGATTCGTGGGTGAAAACATCGGCGCCGACGACCGGCTTAATGGCCGCGGTCTGCCGGCGGGCGGCCCAAGCCACCTGGGCGGCGAGGTCGGGCAATGCGGTCAGCTCGATGCCGGTGTCCGCGCCGTCGAAGACCGCCATCGCGGCGGCCACCTCTTCCAGCGCGGCATTGCCCGCACGCTCACCGAGCCCCAGGACGGTGACGGACGCATGGCGCGCGCCTGCGCGGATCGCGGCCAGCGTGTTGGCGGCAGCAAGTCCGAGATCGTTGTGCGCATGAAATTCAAGGTCGATTGGAGACTGCGCCACGAGCTGGGCGACAAGTTCGAAGGTCGAAAACGCATCGAGAACGCCGACTGTGTCGGCTAGCCTGACGCGGCTTGCGCCGGCGCGTGCAGCCGTCTCGATGACGCGGGCGAGATGATCCCGATTGGCCCGCGAGGCATCCTCGCAGCCCACCGCGACGAAGAAGCCGGCGGCGGCTGCGCGCCTGACCATATGTTCGATGACCTGGAGCGCTCCCGCCTTATCGAGGCCGAGCTTGGCGGCAAGTTGGATGTCCGACGCAGGCAGCGATAGATTGACGGCATGGACGCCGCTCTCGATCGCTGCATCGAGATCCAGCGACGTCATCCGGCACCAGGCCATGAGCCGAACCGGGAGACACCGCGCGACCACGGCGCGAATTGTTTCGATCTCGTCGGCGCCCATGACCGGCGTGCCGATCTCGATCTCTGTGACGCCGGCCGCCGCAAGAGACTCGGCGATCTCCAGCTTTTCCGTCGTGGTAAAGGCGACGCCGGGCGCCTGCTCGCCATCGCGCAAGGTCGTATCGTTGAGAAAGACATGACGGGTCATGAACGGTAGCCGGTTCTGCTGCCGCTCAGGCATAGACCGGATTGAACGTCTTCGGAGCTTCGCTTACCCGGCCCAGAACTGGGAAAGCCACGCAGCTTCTCCACGATTGCCGGCATGACCTCGAGCACCCGGTCGACGTCCGCTTCGCCGTTGTCCCGCGCCAAGGAGAAGCGGACTGCCGCGTGTGGCGTTTTCATCGCGCTCAGGACATGGCTCGGTTCCAGAGAGCCGGAGGTGCAGGCAGAGCCGGAGGAACACGCGATGCCCACGCGGCTGAGGAGGAGTGGAATTCCATCACTTTCGACATGTTCGAAGGAGATGTTTGCGGTGTTGGGCAACCGTTCCAGGGGATCACCAGTGACACAGGTGCTTGGGATGCGCTGGAGAATTCCGTCCTCTAAACGGTCGCGGAGCGACTTTACCCGTGTGGTCTCGTCGTCCATGAATTTCAAGGCGAGTTCGGCCGCCATGCCGAGCCCGACTATGCCGGGCGTATTCTCGGTGCCAGCACGCCGGTTGTGTTCTTGGTGGCCCCCCTTGATCAGCGAGTGGAAATTGACGCCACATTTTACGAAAAGCGCGCCGATCCCTTTCGGCCCGTGCAGCTTGTGGCCGGAGAGCGACAGCATGTCGATTGCGGTCGACTTCAGGTCCATCGGAAGCTTGCCGACCGCCTGCACAGCATCGGTATGGAAAAGCGCGCCCACTTCCTTGGCCAACTCGGCAAGCCTGGCCACGGGGAAGATCACACCAGTCTCATTGTTCGCCCACATTATCGAGACGATTGCCACCTGTGGGGTGAGGGCGGCCATATAGGCGTCGAGGTCGAGCCGGCCATGGCAATCCACCGGGATCCTGTGCACCTTGACGCGGCGGGTCTTCTCAAGATGCGCGCAGAGCGTCAGCACGGCGGGATGCTCGACCGCGGACGTCACGATCTCGGTTCGGTTGGGCGCCGCCTCGAGCGCCGAAAGAAGCGCTGCATTGTCGCTTTCTGTCCCACCCGAGGTGAAGGTGATCTCATCGTCGAACTCCGCGCCGATCAGAGCTTGCAACTGCCTCCGCGCCTTTCTCACCGCTGCACTGACTGAGGCGCCAAGAGCGTGCGCCGACGAAGGGTTGCCGAATTGATCCCTAAAGAACGGCAACATCGCTTGCACGACCTCAGGATCGACCCGTGTGGTTGCGTTGTTGTCGAGGTAGACAGGTTTCATGTGCGATCCTCAGTTGACCGGAATGACGCGAGCGCGCGACCGCCTCATTGAGCCTCTGGCGTATGCCGTTGATGATGATGGGCCCGAACTGGCAGCCGGCGCAGACGCCCGAGAGTTTGACGTAGACCGGATCGGCGTCGACATGGACAAGTCCGCAGTAGCCGCCGTCAGCCCGCAGGTAAGGACGCCCGAACACGACAACATTATCGATAAGCCGAATTTGGCGCAGCGGCGCGATTTGGCCGCCAGCAGCTTGGGTGCCACCAGGAACCGAACTGTTTCGGGAGGCGACGTTCTTTGCATCCTACCTGAAGCGATTGCCCGTCCCAAGATCGGCTTCGACCTTGCCTTGTTCTTGAGGACAGGGACATCTGTTGTGCCGGCCATATAAGCCTCCTCTGCCGCAAATGAGTCCGTCGGCGGCAATCGCTTCATGGACCCGCACAGGCGCTTCGGGCGATCAACTGAAGGACTTGCCGCAGCCGCACTTCTCGCGCGCGTTGGGGTTATCGAAGACAAAGCCGGAAGATTCGAGCCCGGTGAGGAAGTCGACGGTCATGCCGGCGACATGCGGTTGGGAGCCCGCGTCCACGAACAGCTTGATCCCATCTGTCTCGGTGATCGCGTCGCCCTCGCGCGACACGCTCTCCAGGCCCATTAAGTATTTGAAGCCGGCGCAGCCGCCGGCCTGGACCATGATGCGAAAGCCTTCCGCCGGCTCGCTGGCGCGGGAAAGAGCAGTCTTGATGGCGGCAACAGCGTTGTCGGTGAGCGTAATCATGGCTCCATTCTCCTCAGTCCGGGACCTGCTTGCGCATCACATTGCATGCACCGTGCCAAAGCGAAAAAACGTTTCAACACAGCGCGGCATCTCTGACACTGCTGTGGTTCTTGTGAGTCCATTGCTGCGAAGGTGTCGGCCAACCGACACGTACTGTCGGGTTTGTCGGGTCCGCCACGCCGGATGTTGGGCCTGAGTTGTTGGCTGAACTCACATTAAACCAATGACCATTACAGAAGACTTCTTCTGAGCTTGCTTCGGCGCAATTGGCACGGTTTTTGAAGCTCCACTGGCGAGGCGGCAAGAGACTGCCGATCCACAATCGTGTCGTGGGTGCCCTCGCGATCGATGGGGCGAAGCAAGGGAGCAACATGTCAGGACTGGGTCAGACACGCTTTGTTTGGCGAAGCAGCGCCGCCCGTGGCATCCGAATGACCGATTGGCCGATTGCGACAACACCCACAATCGCTCACCACCGCCCGGTGGCCACCGACCGGCTCGATGTGATTCCATCGGCATGTGCCTGCTCGTGTCACTCGGGTCTCGCCGCTCCGATAGCACCCCCGGTTTTCGCGCGGGTGCGACGACGTGCGCACGCTCTCCAGCGACACTTTGTTCACGGGCCAGCGGCAGATCAGGGTCGAGCATTACGGCGCGCCCTATCGGCTGAAGATTCACCGGCAGGGCAGCTGATCCTCACACGTAGGTGGAAGCAGGGGTAAGACATGGACCAGCGCGAGAAACCGTCGCCGGACGAAATCCGGCGGGCGTGCGAAGACAATCCGAAAATCCGGGAGCATGATCTCGCCGCTCGATTGTGCATTTCGGAAGCCGAATTGGTCGCGGCGCATTGTGGTCACGGCGCGGTGCGCATCGAGCCGCGCGTCGATGATCTGCTGACCGGCCTCGAAGCGGTCGGCGAGGTGATGGCGGTCACCCGCAACCAAAGTGCCGTGCACCAAAAGATCGGCGTGTACGACAAAGTGGTCACCGGCAACCCGCATGCCATGGTGCTCGGCGACGAGATCGACCTGCGCATCTTCCCGAAAGCGTGGGCGTATGGCTTCGCCGTCGAGAAGCGCGAGGGAGCCGAGATCCGCCGCAGCCTGCAATTCTTTGATGCCACCGGCGAGGCGATGCACAAAGTACATCTCAGGCCCGCCTCGAACCTGCACGCCTATCAGAATCTGGCGGCAGAGCTCGTATCCTCCGACCAGGAGCCGATCATATCGGTCGAGGCGAGCGGGGCGCGCGATAACGCAGTGAGTCCAGACCAAGCCGCCACGGTCGACGACCTACGCGAGCACTGGAGCCGGCTGAGCGACGTGCATCAGTTCTACCATATGTTGAAGACACTGAAGCTCAGCCGCTGCCAGGCGATGCGTATGGCCGACGAGGATTACGCCTGGCTGCTCGACAATGATGCCGTTGGCGCCCTGTTCCAACAGGCGGCCGAAGACGAGATGCCGATCATGTGCTTTGTCGGCAATCGTGGTTGCATCCAGATCCATTCCGGCCCGATCAAGTCGGTCAAGCAGATCGGGCCGCGGATCAATGTGCTCGACGAGACCTTCCATCTGCATCTTAGGACTCATCACATCCGCGAGGTCTGGGCCGTGCGCAAGCCGACGAGGGACGGTCACGTCACGTCCGTTGAAGCCTATGGCGCCGACGGCAAGATGATCATCCAGTTCTTCGGCAGGCGCAAGGAAGGCGAACGCGAGGGCAGCGACTGGCGGTTTCTGGCCGAGAGTCTGCCACGTGTTCCCGGTCCGACCTACAGGGATGTGTAGAGTGCCGACAGGCCCCTCGGATTGAACCGGCCGCCATAGGACTCGGCACCACGTTGCGACAGCGGCTGCGAGGTCGTAGCGCATACGGACGGTTAGGTGTGCACGCCGGAATTGACCGCATCGATACAGTCAAGCTCGTCGCCGGCCGGACTGCTGCGCACGAGTGCATCGCCGTCTGACCGAAAATCCTTGCAGCGCCTGCGAGCGATAAAACCCATACGCCACCAGGACCGAACCGAAGCGCGGCTCGACCTTGTTGATATTTCCGATCATCGCGCGCAAGCGCCGACGGGTCTTGTCGGACCGCACCCGATCCTTGCGCTGGATCGCGTCGTTGCTCAATCCGGGCCGTGCGAGCGATCTCCTCGCTCGTCGACCGGAAGGCTGTGCAGCAGCAGCCAAGCCGAACAGCCCGATGTCGCGGACACGACAAAACCGACCACGGATGTCGGTTGTCGGACGTTGTCCTAAGAATGATGGACAGGTGATCATCAGCGGCGGGCCCAGTGCAGGCTGGCATTGCTTGGTGCAGCGCCATGGGTACGCCTATCCGGCACGCGACTTGCTTCGACAATTTGATCAGCAGGGCATCAGCAGTGCGTCACGGTGCTCAGATGTGATTGATCAGCCTCTCAACCCTAACGGGGATAAGCGGCGGCTTTGCTTCATGACCGGAGCGCGGCGGAGATGCCCCTTCTGATCGACTTCGCAACCGATCTCATCCGCGCTGGTGCAGGTGGGCTGTATCAGGCGACAGAATCTAGAAGGCGCCCGACAAGAGACGTGCCCATGCTGGAAATCGACTTTATGAACAGCGGTGCAATCTCAATCGAGCCATGAACGCCAATGTAGAGAAAACAAAATGGCGACCAACCCCGTTCCAGATCATGTCCCGCCCGAAATGGTGAGGGACTTCAGCCTGTTTACATCGCCAGGGATGCCACCAACACCCAACGGGGATCCACACGCAGCTGTCGCTTGCGTACATGACGGGCCTCCGATCTTTTACTCCCGCTACAACACGCAAGATGGCCGGGGTACCTGGGTCATCACCCGTGCCGCGGACCAGCGGAAGGTGCTGCAGGACGCAGAGACTTTTTCCAGCCATCGCAGCATCTTCTCCTCCATACTGGGTGAAAACTGGCCGACGATCCCGCTTGAGCTCGATCCACCGGCCCATGGCGTCTTTCGCTCACTGCTCAGTCCGCTGCTTTCGCCAAAGCGGGTGAGGGTGTTGGAGCCGGCTGTCCGCGAACAAGCGATCATGCTGATCGATAGAATTGTCGCATCGGGCACAAGCTGCGACGCGATGAAGGATTTTGCCTTTCCTTTCGCGGTGAGCACCTTTCTTCGCTTTCTGGGGTTGCCCGATGACCGACTCGATACATTCGTCGGCTGGGGGAAAGATCTGCTCCACGGCGACGATAAGGAACGACCTGTGGCTGCCCGGACGATCGTGGCATTCATCGACGAACTTGCAGCCATGCGCCGCCAGGAGGCGGTTGACGATTTCATGACCTTTATCGTGCAGGCACAGGTCGAGGGCCGCCGGCTGACGGACACCCAAGTCCGCGGCATCGGCGTGCTTGTCTTCGTCGCTGGGCTCGACACGGTCGCAGCAGCTATAGGCTTTGACTTGGCGTACCTCGCGCGCAACCTCAAAGATCAGCAATTGCTGCGGAGCGAACCGGACCGCATCCCGCTCGCAACCGAAGAATTGCTGCGGGCCTATCCGCCCATTCAGTTGATCCGCGTGGCTACGAAAGATATCGACTTCGAAGGCGCGCCGATCCGGAAGGGGGACTATGTTTCCTGCGCCACGATGATTGCCAATCGTGACCCGGCGGAATTCGAATGCCCCAACACGATCGATTTGGAGCGGGAGGACAACCGCCACGCAGCGTTTGGCTATGGTCCCCACCGTTGCCTTGGCTCACACCTTGCCCGGCGGGAGATTGTCATTGGCCTGGAGGAGTGGTTGGCGCGCATCCCGGCTTTCAGGATCAAGCAGGGTACGGCACCGATAACTTCTGGCGGCCATGTGTTCGGGATCGAAAATTTGATCCTGGACTGGTCTTAGGCCCGCCCCGACCCGGGGCACAGACAATGGAGGCAGCGCCATGCGCATCATCGTCCAAAAGGCCAAATGCCAGGGTCACGCGCGATGCGCGGCGCAAGCGCCGGACATCTTCAAGCTTGATGACGAGGGCTACATCCTGCCTGGTGACATTGAAGTTGCGGAAGGGGAGGAACTGCCTGCATCGCGGGGCGCGCGATCCTGTCCTGAACGTGCGCTGGAACTCACCCGCTGCGCGCTTTGAGGACTCATTCAACCGAGAGTCTGGCGGGCTTGAACCATGTGGCCGCACTCAGCACGCGACCTCTGTCCCGCACGGTTCACGTCCAACTCTGCAGGGGCATTTCCGGCGCCAGTGTTCCCCGTGAGGCGCAAACGGCAGGGCAGGGGTTCGCGAACACCTCTTCCAATCACAGAATTTGCGTCAGAGCCGATGGACCAGACGAGAATTGCCGAACTACTCGACGCGAGGCGACCCGGAGTGCCATACCGAAGAACTGCCCGACCCATGTTGCGGCAGGCCGGGTCTCTGCATGATTTGATAGGACGAAACCAGGAGAACGCACCATATTTGCCCAACATCATGCCCGGCTCAGCACCGGCCAATGGCCGCACATCGAGCTGGAGAGGAGGTTCGACCAGCATGTGCTTGCCTGTGTGCTTTCACGCGCGCTCGAGGAGATCGAGGCCGGCGAGGCGACGGCGACGGAGGCAACCGGACTTTCGCGCGCCGAGTTGCGCGATGTCCTGGTCCGCTGTTTCCCTGCTTTTCCTATCAACGCGTTTGCCTTGAAAGAGGTGAGCGAGCCCGAGCCGGATCTGGAAGAAGAACTTCTGCATGGACTGCTGCTGGCGCATGCCCGACATGGCGACCCGGCGAGCGCCCGCTTCGCCAAGATCATCGCCCGGCGTGCCATGCGCAATGACCACCTCTGGCAGGACCTTGGCCTTTTTAATCGAACCGACCTCGGCCGCCTGCTCGCCTCGCATTTTCCGACGCTGGCGGCCGGCAACACCCAAAACATGAAATGGAAAAAATACTTTTACCGAAAGCTCTGCGAGGCCGAAGGTTTTTCGCTGTGCAGCGCCCCCAGTTGCCGGGACTGCAATGATTTCGAAAGCTGCTTCGGCCCGGAGGAAGGCGAAAGCCGCCTCACACGGACCAAGGACAACGCCTAGGATTGAGAGCCGCTTGCGTCAGTCGTACAGCGTCAGCGCTCGCGCCGCGCCATATGTCTGTTGTCAAATCTCGACGGACGCCATCGTTGAGACGTCCATTTCGGCAGCGATAGCCCTCTTTTCGGCCTCCTGGGCAAGATGACTGGCCGCGACCTGCGAATGGCCCCTGCGGCAAGCAAGGCGCCATAAATAACTGCACCCAGCAGAACCAGTCGGCAAGGACGAACGGAACTGGCCACGTGGACGGGTATATCGAAGCGTCCATTGTTGACGTCAGCATTATACCTGGTAACGCCAGACTTCGACCGATTTTCAGCGGGCCGATAAGAAAGGCGCTCGAAGAGAAGGCGACTTTCGACCTGAACCGGAAATTGCAAAGCTGCAAGCCCAGTTGGAGCAGCAGTTGGCCCGGTTGAAGGATGCAGAAAAGTTGGCGATCAAGCTCAAGACTAATTCTGTTGGCCTCAAACGAATCAACGTCGCCGACGAAGCAATCGAGGTCGTAGACGGTTTCACAGGACGGCGGACATTGCGGTCGGCAGTCTAGTCCCAGCCAAATAGGGCGCGCGCTTCTGCTACTGCGCAAACGCCTCTGGAGTCGATTTTATCAGCTCATTGGCGTGATCTTCAGTTCCTTCGCCACAAAGCCCGGCGGAGAAGAGTATGCTGCCTGGCCTATTCATTCGCCCAAGCCCGCTTGCCACGGCAGCTATCGTTGTCATTTTTACATCAGACGATCGTCTCGTGAGCAGTGGACCGCAGAGTTGCGAAGACGCAGTTGCCCTTTGCTTCTACTGTGCATAGAAGCCATTTGTGCGGGCAGAGGTACAAAATCTGGGTGCGGTGCTGTGGGAATAAAATTCGAAAAGCTAAATAAACTGCGAGAGTCTCTGCTAGAGGCAAATCACGATTTCCGCGCCAGCACCCAATTGTTCAATAGCTTGGATGTCGCGAAAATTGATCGCGAAATGGATCTTGGAGATCGCGGAAAGCAGCGGGGCGAGGCGAACCAACCTCCGAAGGCGGCCAAGAATTTCGACGACGTTGAGCATGCAGTCATCGAGAGGGTCGAGGACGAAAAAAAGGCGGCACACCACACCCTCGAGGATAGCCTGCAGCTTCTCTCCGGACGTTTGGCGGGCCTCGACTTTGAAGAGCAATTTGGTCTGATCCGTCAGGCGAACGCCGCCAGTGTTTCTGATTTCAAGGCCTCGATCGCGGTAGGCCTGGACGAACTTCACGGATTGCGAAAATCGCTCAACGACGCGGAGAAGGAGCACGCCTGGTTCAAACAGAAGCACGGGCTTGTCCGCGCCGTTAGGATTCAGCACGGAGCAGCCTACGTTTTCCGAATTTCCTTGCTGATTTTCCTGTTTCTGATTGAAACGGCGATGAACGGAAATTTCCTTGCCAAGGGAAATGAACAGGGATTCTTTGGCGGGCTCCTCGAAGCCGCCGCGTTCTCGTTTTTGAACATCGGCGCCGCACTGCTGTTCGCAATATTCTGTGCACGCCTGGTGACTCACAGATCGGTTTTTGTGAAGTTGATCGGCGCGCTGTCGATAGTGGCCTATGTTGGCTTGGCGTTGACCATAAACCTAGCGCTTGCGCATTACCGCGAAGTCAGCGGATCCTTTGTAGACGGAGCCGGCGTCGAGGTCGTGCGCAGCATGCTCGCCAATCCCGCCGGACTTATGGACGTGAAATCCTGGCTTCTGTTCGCGATCGGCCTCATGTTTTCGATCTTTGCGTTTATCGATGGCTGGTTCGTTCTAGATCCATACCCGGGCTATGCGGGTGTCGAAAACAGATTGGTCGCTCGCAGGGAAGACTACATCGAGCGCAAGAGCGAGCTCATCGAGGCTCTGCAAGAGGTGCGCGATGAGCACAACGAGAAGGTGGAGGACATCGTCAAGCGGCTGGGGAGCAGACGCAGGGAGCATCGGGCGATCATCGATCATCGGTCGAGGCTGCTGACGCTCTTTGCGCAGCATCAAGACCAGCTAGAGCGAGCCTGCAACCAGCTTCTCGCAAAGTACAGGGAGGCCAATATCCAGGCCCGCACAGAGCCAGCGCCAAGACATTTTGCCACGCCCTCCAGACTCGAGCGCATAAAACCCCTGATATCGTCCGACGATGAATGGAGCGAGAAGGACCTGAGCGCCTCAATTCGTGACGCGCAGGAAGAACTCAACGCTCAGGTGCGGCTCATCGGGCTGGAATGCGAGCGCGGGATCGAACAGTACCGAGATCTCGACAAGCTTCATCCGGACAGCGTGAATGGCTAGGCGGGGCCGCAGAAGAAAGAAAGGCAGTGGCGGCACCATTGTCGCAGCCGTCGGATTGGCCGTGCTGTCGGCTGCGATGCTGGCCGGTTTTGTTTGGATGTGGTCGAGATCCGGGAAGGACCAAATCGACGCCAGCACGAATTGCCCGTTGGGCGGTCCTGTAAGCCTGACGGCGGTCTTGATCGACGCCACCGACCCGATTTCGCCAATAACCATGGCGGATCTGAAGAATGAATTCCGCAAGACCATTGGGCGCGTCGAGCCTGGCGGCTATCTGAAGATATTGACGCTGGGCGCGACGCCCGGCGACCTGACTGTGATGTTTGATGGATGCAATCCGGGCGATGGCTCGACGGTCGATAGCTGGACGAACAATCCGTCTCGGCGGCAGAAGAAATGGGAAGATGCGTTCGAGGACCCGTTGACGAAGCTTCCCGACCAGATTCCCAATGGAGAATCCGCGAGCCAATCTCCGATCATGGCGGGAATTCAGAAAATCAAACTGTCGCTATTCGATAGCGGTTTGGCGAAAGAGAAGACCGCAAAGCGAATAATAGTCGCGTCAGATATGATTGAACATACGGCGCTATACTCACAATATCGTTCGGGCCTCGATTATCAGAAGTACCTTGATAGCGCGGCTGACAGGACTTACGGGACATCGCTTGATGGCGTTGGGGTCACGTTACTCTACGTCGACAGGGCGAAGAAGCCATTTGGCTCTTACGAACATGCAGAGTTCTGGACCCGGTGGGTTCAAAGCCATCATGGTGATTTTGAGAAGCTGGTAGGATTGGAGGGGTTAAACTGATGGCCAAGAAGCGAGGGGAGTCGTTCTTAGGACATCCGAGCCTGCCCCTTGTCGTCTTTGCGACGCTAACCCTGGGTGGCTGCGTGTTCATCGCAATAGCCAAGCTGTCGGGCGTAGACCCGATAATGGCGGCGAGCGCACCGGTGTGCCTGATGCTCATCTATCTTGCCGCGTCCGTCTTCACCGGCAAGCTACGGCTCCACGATGAGCAAACTGGCGACAATCTCTACTACATGGGTTTCCTGTTTACGTTGACGAGTCTCGGCGTATCGCTGTTTCAGTTTGGGTCCGAAGGATCCACTGACACAATCGTGCGGAACTTTGGCATCGCCGTGACGTCGACGATCACCGGCATTGCTCTACGGATCTTTTACAATCAGATGCGCCGCGATCCTGCCGACATCGAACGGACGGCCAGGCACGAACTCGCGGATATGACGCGGCGTGTAAGAGCTGAGATGGAAAGTGTAACCAGGGAATTCGCTGACTTTCGCCGCGTCAGCAATCAGATGTTGGAGGAGGGTTTTGCCGAAATTGCCGTCCAAGCGGAGCGGAACGGAGAGCACATAAGATCGGCACTGGATAAAATCGCGATGGAATCGATCAAACCGGTTCAAGAGGCCTCGGGAAAGCTCAGCAACGCTTTGAGCGATAATTTTGGGCAGATCGAAAGTCAGTTCTCCTCGATCGCACAGCGCCTCGAGGCGGCAGCCGATCTGCTCGACAAAGCCAACAGCTCAATGTCCTCTTCAGTTCGCAGACTGGGTGAACAGGCCGACAGCGTAGCCACCAAGTTGGAAAAGGTTGTCGTCCCCGATGAGGTCCTTAAGAACGATCTGGCGCCGATGGTAAAACTCCTTGGCAGCGCGGTCGCTCAGTATGCTGTCAAAACAGAGACGGCTTCGCAGGAACAGCAAGGCCGCATGGCTGGCATCGTGGATGCTGTGGCTAAAGTGGCCGCAGGTGTGGAAAGGGCTGTGGCAGCCGCAGAGCAAACAGCGGAGAGCGTTCAGGCACAACAGCGCTTGACCCAGGCGCTTGCTGCAGTGGTGCAAAAGCAAAGCAAGGACACCGGAGACCTTGTCGCAACCTTGGCAGGAAGAACCCTTCACGCGCCGAGGCCTGTTCCCCCTCTCAACGCTCCTATCGCGGTCGAACAGCACCTGGCAGATCTGGTCGCAAATGACACCGTCGAGAGCGCACCGATTAGGGTCGAGCCTGCGCCCGAACCAGACGCTTTCCAATCTCTGGGAAGCGAGCCTCCCGCCGAACGAACGGAACCGCCTAAGCGAACCAGTTGGTGGGGCAGGTGAGCGACGCTGGTGGGACTTCGGTCGCCTTCGAGCGCAAGGGTTACGGCCGCGGTTTGATACTGGGCCTGACCATGGCCGAGACGATGCTGCTTTTGGTGTTCTGCCTGCTGCTAGCAGCCGGTGCTATCATCACGAAAAAGCAGAGAGAGACCGATGAGGCACTCCGAGCCGCTCAATCAAACAAGGAAAACGTGCAGAGGCTCGAAGCCGAAAACAAGCGGCTTCTGGCTCAGATAAAAGCGGTGTTTCAGCCCGCGAGCGGAGGAACCGTTCCCGACGAAGAATGGCGCGAGCTGGTCCTGGCCAAGGATGCTGTTAGGTCGGTCAAGGAAGCAGGTATTTCCCTGGAGGAGGTCGTGCGAAATGCCCCTGTCGCGAAGGTCCTTGCGAACAACGACATAAGCGTTGACCAGGCTAACGCCATGATAGATGCGGCGAAGGTCTTGAAAGAATTTGGTTACATCGGCTCCGACAAAGGGCTGCAGGATCTGACTGACGCGCTCAAGAAGGCTGCAGAGCAGACGCAAGCAGCAAAACCTCACGACTGGCCGCCGATAATTAGTCTTAGCGAACTGGATGGCTATAATTTCGATACCGGAAGCGCAGAGCTTTCGGATCCGTTCAAAACAAAGTTGCGCGATCTTGCGAAGACAATCGCCGGCACTGCGACCTCTTACGGTGTCGACGTGATTGAGGTGATTGGACACACGGACGAACAGGCAATGGCGGGCGAATCCTCCAACATGGACAAGGGGCTCCAACCGGTCCTGTCAGGGAAAGTGGAAATCGGCTCACTCCATCCCGCCGACAATGCCGGCCTTGGGCTGGCGCGCGCGATTTCAGTTACAAGTGTGCTCAGTGACATGCCCGCATTAAAGGGGTTTACGATTTTGCCGATGTCTGGTGGTCAGCTCATCCTTCCCGGCGATCATCTCACCGACGGAGCGCAGATGGGCGATGTGCGGGCTCGAAGGCGCATCGAGATTAGGGTGAGGCAGCGATCAAAATTGGCGCCGGTTGGTGGCGCCAAGCCATGAATGGGGACGAGAGACTGGCGCCTTAGCCGGTACGGCAGTTGAGTTGGGGGATTGGGCTATGGGGTTTTACGTTCGAAAATCGATCAGTGCGGGACCATTCCGCTTTAACTTTTCGTCCGGCGGGGTTGGCGCTTCCGTTGGCGTGAAGGGCCTCCGCATCGGCACTGGGCCACGAGGTCACTACATCCACGCCGGCGTCGGTGGGCTCTACTATCGTGGCACTTTAGGCAAGGCTAGCGCCAAGAAGGTAGTCCAGCTCTCTCAAACCCCATCCGCGCCGCAACCCCGTCCACAATCGTCGCCCCCGGAGTACGTCTCTGACGGCGTCGTAATGAGGGAAATCGAGTCCCGCGATGTGGTGGAGATGCTTGATGAGACATTTGCCAATGTGCTCGATGAAATCAATGCAAGGCAATCGCAGACGCGGCTGTCCGTAGCACTCGCGGTTCTGTTCGGGATTGCAGGTTTCCTTGTGGGGACCAAGCTCGGAGGTGCCGCACCGGCGCTGGGCGTCGGTGCCGTTGTGCCGGGTATGCTCATTGGCAAATGGTTTGACAGCTACCGCCGGGTAAGCGTGCTCTATTACGATCTGGAAAAAGACGCGGAGGCTGCCTACGGGCGACTTGTCGGCGCGTTCGAAACTATCACTGGCTGCGCAGGGAAATGGCATGTCGCCGCCGGCGGCAAAATAGAGGAACTGACGGCTTGGAAGCGAAATGCGGGCGCGACGATGTTGGTCGACAAAAAGCCGACCACGCTTGAAAGCTCCTTGCCTAAAATTGTTCGTAGCAACGTCACTCCACCTTCGCTCCATGTCGGCCGGCAAGTCCTTTATTTCATGCCAGACCTCGTCTTGGTGAAGGACGGAAACCGATACGGCGCAGTCGGATATGCCGATCTGCAGACCCAATTCGCCCCGAGTAATTTCATCGAGACCGGCAAAGTTCCATCTGATGCGGAGATCGTGAGCTACACCTGGGCTCACCCAAACAAAAACGGCGGGCCCGACAAGCGCTTCAAAGACAATCGGCAGATCCCTGTCTGCCGCTACGAAGCGTTGCGGTTTTCTAGCCCGTCCGGACTTAACGAGCTGGTGGAATTTTCCAAGACAAACGTCAGCCAGCCCTTTTGCCAGGCTCTATCGGCACTCGCGCAATTGCATCGAAGCTCCGACCGCCAATCCATAACGCTGAACGCGCACTCAAGGGACTGATAGTGGCGATGGCTCAAAGCATGGCCAGGTCAGCAAACGCCTTCGCATGGAATCCCATCGCTATCTCGATCCAACTTGCTCCCCCATGAGCAGTTGGCGAGATACCAACGCGCTTCTTCGCAAGATGAAATCTCCGTGCAAAAGCGGCGAGGTTGGCATGAGTAGCTCTGTGCTACTTGGCGACGGCTGACAAGCCCAAGGGGGCTTTTGGTTGGGCTCGCAGATTCGGCATGTTGTTCGCGCCAATCCCAAGGGTTGTCAAAAGTCCCAATCCAGATTCCAACCTTTGCGGTTTCAGCATTAGTTTGCTGTTGCGCATAGGCGCCGTGGCTATAGCGGGGCCAGTCCAAGGCTCGGCCATGTTCGACCATCCAGGACGCGACGCTGACACCGTCCGCGCGCCGACAATCACCGACGAAGCGACGGTACCGATCCCATGAAACAAATGTGCATTGGACAGGCTGCGAAGCCGCAAGGAAATTCGCCAGTGCTTCGGCCGCCTGGCGCCCGCAGGGGTATTGATGTGCGCTAGCGTCATTGCAGTATTGGCGGCTTTCGGGTGCATCGATGCCGTTGAAGCGGACGCGCTGCCCGTGGATCTCTATCGTGTCTCCATCAATCACCGATGCTATGCCTACAATCGGCGCCGGTCTCGACCCGGTCGAGTTTGCTATATCCAGACCGCGTAACTGGTCGCCCGAGCCTGTAAAATAGTGGGTCGCGTAAGCAGCCAAGGCCACCACCATCACCAGGATCAGAGGCAAGGGCACATCTGGAAAGAAACGTCTGCGGACGATTGGTTCCGCGCCGCGCCTTGGTCGCGCGCGGCGACGATGAGAATAGCGATTGTTATTCAATTTCCGATCCTTTGCGAAACGCAGGCTGCATGATTTCTAACGTGCCTCTGCACGCTTCGTAGGCGCCTTTTTCGCTGGCGCTGGTTTGCCTTGTAGTTCGGCGCTTTGAACACCATGGTGCCTTCGCAGATCAGCCCGAAGTCACGACTTTGTAGTTGCCCTTTTCGTGAACACGACCATCTTTCCGCGCTGGAGCCTACAAGTTTTCTCGGAATGCGATTAGGAGGGCCGATTGAAAAAGAAGTCGGCTTGTGCGCCAGTTGGTCGTGGCCGGCGAGGCAGATGCCAGAGCTGCCAACACCTCGTCCAGAGGTATGATGGCATTTTGTCCGAAAGGGAACCTCGAGATCAAGGTGGGGATGCGAAGTGTCCGGAACATTAAACAAACATCCGCAATTTTTCCACTAAGCCGCGGTGCTCACAATACTAAAACGATTGAAGTGTTGGTGGCAGCCATTCGAAGTTGAAAAACGAGCATTTTATGTTGCGGACAGCCCTTGTGTAGGCTCTATGTGTCCAGCCTATCAGGGGGGTGTGAGTGTCGGAAGTTGAAAAATCGGTCTTCCAAAGCGATCTGCCTTTAAAGGAAAAGCTCGAGCGAGCCAGGATGGAATTGCTCGACCTTTCTGCTCGCAACCGACTTTTGAATGTGCCACGGTTTTCAAAGAGCGCGAAGACGATCGATATTGTCGACGAGAGGTCGTCTGAGATCTATCGATTGCTGGTGAGCGAAGGAAAGGCTTTTACCTTCCTGGCCGGCAAGCCGGATCGGCCGAAGGCAGGCCAGGTTGAAAGCAGCCCTCCAGACGAGGAAATCGACTATTCCCCCGTTGCTCTTGCTCAGCCTGAGGACGAAGGATTCGACGATAGAGGGGTATCTGCGCGACATTCTGACACCAAGCTTCAGACGAGGATGACCCCAACGGGGCTGCAGCGCCGGCTCCTTGATCTCTACCACGATGCCCGCACACTTGAGGAAGAGCAGGGCGTCAATATCCTCTTTCTGGCCCTTGGCATGCTGAAGTGGATTGACCCGAACAACAAAGAAAACATCCGTCAGGCTCCTCTCATTTTGGTGCCGGTACGGCTTGAGCGAGGGGCCGCTGGAGAAAAG
This sequence comes from Mesorhizobium sp. M1428, assembly GCF_040317515.1. Taxonomy (NCBI): domain Bacteria; kingdom Pseudomonadati; phylum Pseudomonadota; class Alphaproteobacteria; order Hyphomicrobiales; family Phyllobacteriaceae; genus Mesorhizobium; species Mesorhizobium sp. M1428. Next base: position 27,735 of record NZ_JAMYKT010000016.1, on the reverse strand, counting down.
TTTCGGCTGCGAGCTCGTCCGGAAGATCTTACCGCAAACCTCTCCTTGGAACTCTATCTCGACCGTATCCACAAGCTCGCCCTGCCGCGTTTTGAAGTAGGAGACGACTTCGACGTCTCGGCCTATCTCGATGCCGTTGCCGAAGCAGTGTCGACCAAAGAGGGTTGGCAGGTGCTTGCCGATAATATGGTGCTCGGCTTCTTCTCGTTCGCTAAGTTCTTGATGTACCGTGACCTGGATCCGGATCTCTGGCCGGATGGCGCAAAGATTATCGAACAACCGAAGATCCGCTCGCTTCTTTCAGATGGTTTCGAAACACGCGAACCGCTGATGTCGGACGACATTGCGATTGATCCGCATATTGCGCCTGCCGAAATGTTGCATATCGTCGACAGTGACAGTTCTCAGACGCTGGCGATCCATGATGCAAGAAAGGGTCGCGACCTCGTTATCCAAGGTCCTCCCGGGACAGGAAAATCGCAGACGATCGCGAACATTATCGGGTCGGCCGTTGCCGACGGAAAGACCGTGCTGTTCGTTGCGGAAAAAATGGCCGCACTTGAGGTCGTGAAGCGACGGCTTGACACTGCGGGGGTGGGCGACGCCTGCCTCGAGCTCCATAGCAACAAGGCAAACAAGCGCATGATGCTGGAGGAGTTGCGGCGCACCTGGCAACTCGGATCGCCTCGCGGACAGCTGGCTTCTTCTCTTACTGAACGCCTGCTGGAGGCTAGGGATAAACTCAATGCACATGCTACAAGGATGCATGTTCCGTATGGAGCCTCCGAACTCACCGCTTATCAGGTTCTAGGTCAGCTGACCCGCCTAAGGCAGGCCGGTCAGAAACCCGTGGACATCGAACTTACGGACGCCACAAGCTGGACAAATGATGGCGTTTCGCAACGTCGCAAATTGCTCGATGAGGTCTCTCAACGGATCAACGAGATCGGCTTGCCCATCCACCACCCATGGAGGGGAGTTGGCCTGGATGTCGTTCTTCCAACGACCATTGAGAGGCTCGTCCCACGCATCGCGGCGTTGCTGGATCAAGCCAAGGCGCTGCACGCCAAACTGGTCGATATTGCTGAGCGGATCGAGGCCGAGCCTCCGCAAATTCTCAGCGACAGCGGTGAGATAGAAGATCGCGCTGAACTTCTTGCGTCCGCGCCTGGGCTTCCTGCCGAGGCGCTCGTCTCGCCGGTATGGGATGAGCGTCCGAAAGACACTTCATCGCTTCTCTGGTCAGGAACGGATTTCAACCGCAAATCCGAGGAACTGTCGGAGCAGTTGGTGGCGACGGCTATCGACACGCCAATCGAAGGTCTCGAGACAGAGCTTGCTAAGCTTCCTTCAGACTTTCCGAAAGATGGTTTCGTTCGTGCGCGCCAGCTAACCGTGTTGCTCCCACGCTTATGGGAAGAAGCTGAGCGGCTAAATCAAGAACTGGGGTCTACGGTTTTACCGGACACGCTTGCAGGACTCCTCAGGCTAGTGATGACCGGCGAGAGAGTTGCGGCAGCCCCCGATGCGAGCCCTGAGGCATTCGCAGCCACAGTTTGGGACTCCGGGCTGGAACAGGCTGGTGACCTTGCCGACAGCGTAGCAACGCTAGAGACTGCTAGAGCCGAGCTTCAGGGCAAGGTTGTTGATGCCGCGTGGAGTACCAACGTGGGCGCGGCGCGGCAAGCGCTCGCCACGCACACGGGAATATTGAAAGCATTGAATGGCGACTACCGTCGCGCCACTGCACTTGTGCGGACTATTTTGGTAGCCCCTAGCGCGCCTGCGGCGAAGATAGTGGGTCTCCTCGACATTCTGATGAAGGGCCAGGCGGCCGCAGCAAAAGTGCGCGAAGGCGACGCCTTTGGCCGTTCCGCCTTCGGAGCCGATTGGCGCGGGGAGAGATCGTCTTCGGCACCACTCCAGGCCTTAGTGGAGTGGATGCGCACGCTGAGGGGACTTGGCTCGGAACCGCGAATTATAGCCGGGCGGATGGCGGAGCGCTCTGAAGCGGGCGCGCGTGCGGTCCGAGTTCGTAAGGTGATCGACATCGGTCAGCCGATTATCGAGGGGTTCTGGAACGATTTAGGCCACCTTGCGTCATCCATGCTAGGTGACGTGGCTTCCGCCGAGCGGGCCTCGCTGCAACTGATGGAAGCGAAGGCAAGCACTGTAGCTCAAGCCGATGACGCGTCACGACAGGTTCTGACTGACGTTCCAGATCTGATCAGTGAGCGGGTGGAGATACTGCGCCGACTAGGCAGACTACAAGCGCTTGCTCAAGAGATCGACGACGGGGAAAGCCTTGGCAAGTTCGCATTCGGCTCGTCGTGGCTCGGTCGAGGATCCGATTGGGCCGCTCTCGCGCAAGCCGAACTTTGGCTGAGAGAAAATGGCTCAATCCGGCATTTGGCTGCGCGGTTGCCTGAAAGAAAAGAGATCGCAAACTTGGCGCGTTCAGCGCGTGAAGCGGCCCAAGCGGCAGCGCGGGAATTGAAGGCGCTTGCAGGGGATTTGAAAGCCGATGCTCCCTCCTTGTTTGGAGTAGACGATTTTCCAGACGTCGCGATAGTCGAGGTTGTTTCTCGACTGGCGGGGTGGCTCGATCATCAGGAACAGCTCTCGAAATGGGTTGCCTATGAAGAGCGATCCGAAACGGCCCGAAAGGCTGGACTGGGACAGTTGATAGACGGCCTAGCCGACGGCCAGATTACAACAGGATCGGCGCGATCAGTCTTCGATATGGCCTACTACGAACGAATGTTTCTAGCGATGGCGACCGATGAGCCGGAGCTGGCAAGGTTCGACGGGGAACTGCATTCCAGGGCTGTACGTGACTTCGCGGATCTGGACCGACAGAGGATCAAGGCCGGTGCCATTGAAGTTGTGACGGCTCATCACCGAAAAATTCCCTCAAGAGACGGCGGAGCTGGACCAGTCGGACTGCTTCGTTCTGAGATGGCGCGCAGACGGGGCCACATGCCTATCCGGCAGTTGATGCAGAAGGCAGGGCCTGCCATCCAGGCACTCAAGCCAGTGTTCATGATGAGCCCGCTTTCGGTGGCCCAATTCCTGTCGCCCGGCAGGATGTCCTTCGATCTGCTTGTGATGGACGAGGCGTCTCAGATACAGCCTGTGGACGCGCTTGGCTCGATCGCCAGGGCCAATCAGGTGGTCGTTGTTGGCGACGAACGCCAACTGCCACCCACGACATTCTTCGCGAAGATGACAGGCTCGCAGTCTGAAGATGACGAGGGTGAGGGCGCGCAGGTCGCCGACATCGAAAGCATCCTCGGCCTGTTCACGGCCCGCGGCTTGCCGCAGCGTATGCTCCGCTGGCACTACCGTAGCCGTCACCAATCTCTGATCGCCGTATCGAACAGCCAGTTCTACGAGAACCGGCTTTTCATCGTGCCAAGCCCCTATACCCAAGAGGCAGGCATGGGGTTGCGGTTTCATCATGTGCCGGAGGGGGTCTTCGATTCCGGTGGCACAGGAGCCAATCCGGTAGAGGCGAGAGCAGTAGCCGAAGCGATCATCCGTCATGCGAAGGTGAACCCGCAAGAGACTCTAGGCGTTGCAACATTTTCGGTTAGCCAACGCCGCGCGATCCAGGATGAACTCGAAGCGCTGCGGCGACTAAATCCCGATACGGAGGAGTTCTTTCACGCGCATCCCAGCGAGCCATTCTTTGTCAAGAACCTTGAGAATGTTCAAGGCGATGAGCGCGACGTGATCATGATCTCGGTGGGGTATGCCAAGAATGCGCAGGGATACATGGCCATGCGTTTCGGCCCTCTTGGTGCGGAAGGCGGCGAGCGTCGGCTCAACGTCCTCATAAGCCGAGCCAAGCGCAGCTGCGAAGTATTCGCGTCCATCACAGACGAAGACATCGACCTGGAGCGTGGCAAAGGGAAAGGCATCTTCGCCTTCAAGCTCTTCTTGCACTACGCGAGAACAGGGCGAATTTCGCTTGCCCAGGCCACGGTTCGCGAAATGGATTCGATCTTTGAAGAACAGGTAGCCAACGCGCTGATCGAAAAAGGTTATCAGGTTCATGCTCAGGTGGGCATTGCCGGTTTCTTCATCGACCTCGCGGTTGCGGATCCAGAGAGGCCAGGCCGGTATATACTCGGCATCGAATGCGATGGTGCAGAATATCATTCGTCGCGCTCGGCCAGAGATCGAGACCGGCTACGGCAATCCGTCCTTGAGGATCATGGTTGGATTATTCATCGGATCTGGAGCGCTGACTGGTTCCAACGACCTCATGAGCAGCTGGAGCGAACCATACTAGCGATTGAGGCTGCCAGAAAGGAACTCGATGAGCGGGCCGAATTGGGGGTTCAGAGAAATCGTGCTGTAGCCGTTCAGGTTGTTATGGTCGACCGGGGCAACGTGACGGAAATCGGTCTCGAGAGCACAAACGGATCCGAGACTCCCAATCGAGCCTACGAAGAGACTCAGCTAAGGCGACCGGGATCGTTCGAACTCCACGAGACGCCCAGCGGAATCATGGCCGGGCTGGTCGAGCAGGTCGTGGCTACAGAAACACCAATCCATGTCGACGAAATAGTTTCGCGTATTCGGGACGCGTGGGGTCTGCAGCGGGCCGGTGGCAGGATTCAGGATGCAATCGAGCGAGGTGTAGGCATAGCACAGAGAGGTGGTGCAGTAGCCCGTCGAGGCAACTTCTGCTTCAAGCCGGGTGCTCCTGTTCGTCTTAGAGAACGCAGTGCGGTCGTGTCCCCTGGATTGCGTAAGCCCGAAATGATTGCGCAGGACGAGGTCGCCCAAGGCGCTATGGAAGTCGTGAAATCCAATCTCGGTGCGACAGAGGAAGAAATTGCCACAGGCGTTGCGAGGATGCTGGGCTTCAAAGCCACAAGCGCACAATTGAAGCAGCTAATTTCGGCCGCGGTCGCCGATTCAGTTGCCAAGGGATTGTTACGGTCCCAAGACGGCTTGTTGGTGGTCGGCGACTGCACGAGCGAGAAATTAGCCGAAGTGTAATGGGGCGTTGCAGCGACCTCGCTGCAATTTCAGTCGAGCTCAGAACACCTCTTTCCCTGGCGGAGGCCGAATGGCATTTCGATTCGTACACACGGCCGATATTCATCTCGACTCGCCGCTTCGTTCGCTGGCGATGCGAAATCCCGATCTTGCCGGGCTCGTGGGCGACGCCAGCCGCCAGGCATTCGTTTCGATAGTGGATCTCTGCCTTGAGGAACGAGTCGACGCGTTGGTCATTGCTGGCGACCTATACGATGGCGAGCAGACCTCGATGAAAACTGCGCGGTTTCTGGCATCGCAAATGACACGCCTGCACCAGACCGGCATCAGGGTTTTCAAGATCCGCGGCAATCATGACGCCTTGTCGCGGATTTCCAAACAGCTGGTGTTTCCCGACACCGTTACCATCTTCGGCGGTCGTGCTCAGTCGGTATTGCAGACAGCCGGCGGTCTGGACATCGTTTTCCACGGTTTGAGCTTTGCGAACCCAAAGGCCCCGGACAGCCTGCTGACCAAATATCCGGCTGCTCGTGAAGGGGCCGTCAACATAGGCATCATGCATACCAGTCTGGCTGGATCGCCCGGTCACGACGTTTACGCGCCCTGCAGCATCGCTGACCTGCACGCCCACGGTTTCGACTATTGGGCCCTCGGCCACATTCATGTTCGTCAAGTCTATTCCGGCGCAAGCACCGTGGTGATGCCGGGAATACCTCAGGGGAGGGATATTAACGAGGCGGGTGAGAAATCAGTCACCCTGGTGACGGTGCGCGACGACCGTTCGGTGGAGATCGAGGAACGGCTGACCAGCGTTGCGCAGTTCGAACGGGTGAGCGTCGACCTTACCGGGGCGGTGGAGTGGCCCGAGGCCGTCGCGCGTATTCGTTTCGCGCTCGAAGAGATGCGGGCCACCGTCCGATCGCGTCATGCTGTGGCCCGCGTTGGCCTGAGAGGGACGTCACCATTGTTATGGGCGCTGATCCGCGACAGGGACCTCCTTCTTGCCGAAGCCGAACAGGCTGCGGAACAGCTGGGCCATACGTGGGTGGAGAAGCTCGAGCTTGACCTCGCGCCGCCTCGGACGGAGACCGCCGAGGATATTGCTGATCCGATTTTCGAACTCGGGCAATCAATGCGTGCCGATGCCACCTCGGAGGCCTTCCGCGCTGAGGCGAGGGCGTTCGTCCAAAAGATGGTCGCCGACCTTCCGGCTGACGGACGGGATTTTGCTGGGAAGGACGAAGCCGGGCTGGAGCAGTTCCTCGATCAGGTGCTTTCCAAGGGTGCGGACTTGGTCACTGCCCGCCTTAAGTCCGGTGGATCGTCATGAGGTTGCGGCGACTTGACCTCATTCGCTATGGAAAGTTCACCAATAGTACGATCGACTTCGGACCCAAACCGGAATCCGGACCTGACCTGCATATCGTGTTCGGCCTGAATGAGGCCGGCAAATCGACCGCGCTTTCCGCCTACTTAGACTTGCTGTTCGGCATCGAGGAACGGAGCCGCTACAACTTCCTGCACGAGTACAGCGCCATGCGCATTGGCGGCGTGCTGGAACTGGCCGGCTCCGAGCACACGTTCACGCGTACGAAACAGCGTACTAATTCGCTATTGAACGCGACGGGCCAACCGGTGAGCGACGTGGCGATCACGGCGCATCTCGCCGGACTGTCGCGTGACGCTTACACGACGATGTTCTCACTCGATGACGAGACGCTGGAAGCGGGCGGGAAGTCGATTCTGGAGTCGCGGGGCGACCTCGGCAAGCTCCTCTTCACGGCAAGCGCCGGTCTTGGGAACGCAAGTGATACGTTGAACACCCTCGAGGCCGAAGCAGACGCTCTGTATCGGAAGCAGGCGCATGGCACCGAACTGGCGCTCCTGAAGAAGCGCCTTGTTGACGTGAAGTCGCGCAGGGATGCGATCGATACCCTTGCATCAACCTACGAGGGCCTGGAGGCCGAACGTCTCGATGCAGCGCAGCAATACGACCGGACCATCAGTGACCGAGCGGTGCTGGTGGCCAGGCTGGATACCATTGCTCGTTACGTGCGTGCTGCGCCGATGCGGGCGGATATCCGGCGCAAGATTGCCCGGCTGAATGAGCTGCCGGACATCGCCTCCCCAGCTCGCACGTGGACGGGTAGTGTCACCGGACTCATCGATGACGATGCCAGCCTCAGAACGCGGCTGTCCGCAAACATCGACGAGGTCCAGCGCTTGGCGGCAAAAGTCACTGCGGTCGATGAGGATGAATCGATCCTGTCGATTTCCGAACGAATCCGCGGGCTTGCGGAGAGCAAAGTGCGCCATACCGCGGCTGGCTTTGACTTGCCCACTCGCAGGATGGGGCTGCAAATCCTCAACAACACCGTGGCAAGCTGCCTAGCCGCCTTGGGTCGATCTTCCGAGCCGGATCCTGCCGCGCTGCTTCTGCCTGCCGTCACCGTTGGCGTCGTTCGCGCTATGGTCGAGCAGAGGTCCGGGATTGCTACCGGGGTGCGCGCCGCCCGCGACGAGGCGGCGGCAGCACTCGATGCGCTGCAGGCGGCAAGGCAGCGGGTCGGCGAGGAAAGGGCAGTGCCCGAACCTGCCAGGGCAAGGCTGGGCTCGGCTTTGTCGAAAGCGCGAGCAAGCGGACACCTGGCGGAGATCAGGACGGCTCGCGAGGCAGAAGATGCGGGAACAATTCGATGGGAGGTGTCGCTCGCGCGCTTGCGTCCATGGAGAGGAGATGCCCTTGCTCTCGCCAACGTCGCGGTTCCGAGCGCCGGGCACATTGCCGCCTGGAAGACAGTAGCGTCAGAACTGGCAAGAAACACCGCCGTACTTGCCGAACGCCTCGCCGAATACGAGGGCAACCATGCCATGCTCAAGGCTGGATTGGATGCCCTTCGTGCCTCGGTCGACGTTGTCGACGATGATGGGGCTGCCGCGATCCGCCGTGTCCGCGATGATGCGTGGGCAACGCACCGCGCAGCGCTGACCGGTGACACCGCTGACGATTTCGCCGTGGCACTGGCGCGCGATGACATTGCCAGCGCGGGCCGGCTGGCCGGCGCGGCGGATCTTGCCGAGATCCGGGCAACGACTCGCGAACTGGCCGAGGTCGCGGCCAACCTGTCACGCAACGGCATCCAACGCACACAGCTCGGCAAGGATGTGGATACCCAATTGTTGGAAATCCGCGCGGCCGCCAGAGACCTGCTCGGAGACGCCGTGGAACCTTCGTCTGAGCGCCTGATCGAAAGGATCGAGGATCAGATCGAGGCGCGCAGCGATGCGCTCGCTGCCTGGGAGCAGATCGAACTTCTCCGCAGGAAGGCGGAGCGAGCCGCTGACGCCGGCGAGCAGATACGCTTGGAAATGAGAGCAGCGCTGGAAAGCGTCGGCATAGTATCAGAGCCCGGCGACACCCTCGAAGCAATCATGGCCATCGCTGAGCTGTTTCTGGATCGGCAGCGCAAGGTGGACGCAGAGTATGCCGAGGCGCTCAGAATGGTGGGCTCCAAGGAAGAGGATCTAGCGGCCCGACGGGTTGCCGTAGGCGTGGCGGAGCGTCGCGAGGAGGAATGGCTGGCCGGCATTGTCGAAGCACTCAAGGGAACTTGGCTCGAAAGCGGGCTCTCAGCATCCGGCGTCGGCACTGTGCTCGATCAATTGGCCGAACTGTCAAGAAGCCTGCAGGAACGGGACGATCTGCAGCTGCGTATCGACAAGATGGCGGCCGACAGGGCTAATTTTCTGGTCGAGGTCATCGCCGTAGCGGTTGAAGCCGACGAGCCGACGGAGGATGGCGAGCCGGAGCAGTTGGCCATCCGCGTTGCCGAGCGCCTGGAGCGCGCCGAGCGGACACGCGAAACGAAGGCAAGCCTCGGCCACGACCTGAAGCGCCTGCAGGAGGCGCGCGACATCCTCGACAATGAGATTTCGGCGCACGAACGCCGCAAGAACGAAGTGCTGGGCGTTTTTGGCGTCGCCACTTTGTCCGAGGTAGTCGAACGCGATGAGCTGCTGCGCGAGCGGGATGGATTGCGCGCTGCCGTCGCTGACCTTGAGGAACGGGTAGTGGCGGAACTTGCAGTCGACGGATTCGAGGAGGCACGCTCGATCCTGGACGCGATCGATTTCGACAGCCTCACGGTCGAGAAGGCTGAGGGCGAGCAGCGGCTTCGCCAGTTCGATGAGATGATCCAGCAACAGCTGATCCGGCAGACACGCGCGGCCGATAAGCTGGACGCCATCGGCGGCGACAGCGCGGTTGCACACCTGGATGCCGAACGGCGCACAACCCTGTTGGAAATCGAGGAGAAGGCCGTTCGTTACATCGAGCTGAAGCTCGGCATCATGTCGGCTGGAAATGCTTTGCGGATCTACCGTGAGAACCACCGTTCGGGGATGATGGCGCGTGCATCAGACGCATTCAAGCTAATGACCCGTGGGCAGTATTCAGGCCTTACAACCCAGCCCGTGAAAGGCGGGGAGGTTCTCATCGCGGTGCAGCGCGACGGGCAATCCAAGCTCGCTGACGCGCTTTCGAAGGGCGCGCGCTTTCAGCTCTACCTGGCACTGAGGCTCGCCGGTTATTACGAGTTCGCGCAATTCCGGCCCTCGGTTCCCTTCATCGCCGACGACATCATGGAAACCTTTGACCATATTCGCTCGGAGGAGGTTTTCAGATTGTTTGGGGAGATGGCGAACACAGGTCAGGTCATCTATCTCACGCACCACAAGCACCTATGTGAAATCGCCAAGGCTGTTGTGCCACAATCTACCATTCACCAGCTGGATTAGGCTCGATTAGAATTCGCCTCAAAACGGTTCAACTAACCAACTCGTCTGACATAGGAACTTTCGATCGAATCCGTCATGACGTCCCATAGAGGTTGAGAAATGCCTATTTTGTTCTGCAATGTTGCGTGGATGAACGACTACGCCGGGCGGAGCGCGGATGACCCGCCTCTCGGTGGCGGGGCATTTCCGAGTAAGCAGGGTTATTGCGCGGAAGAATGCAACTTTGTTGCAGCCGATGACGGGTACGTTTACGGCGCTTCGAGACGATTAAGGGCGAATTGGATCGGCAGGTCCGCATCCAGAATCTGGGTTCAGGCAAGCACGACGAATTTGTCGACGGGATCGACATCGTTTGGACGGCTCCGGAGGAAGGCAAAGATCCGCGCGTGGTGGTCGGGTGGTATCGCGGTGCGCGACTGTATCGCCACCGCCAGCACTTCAAGGGGCGTAACCCTTCCGCCCAGCACTACAAGGATAAGATCAGGTCGTTCAGGGCTAGGACACTCGCCGAAAATGCATTCGTGCTGCCCCCGGAGGATAGGCACCGTGGCAAAGGGTGGAGTGGCCAGGCAAGCTGGTGGTATGCGAACGATACGACAGATCGATCCGCCAGAGCATTCGTCAAGAGAGTAAAGGCATTTATCGAAGGCGAGCCAGTCGCTCCCGTCGGGGCATCGCCCGATCATGATGGAGGTCGTGGCCGACCGGCTGGAGCGGCAGCGTCCGACGTCTACAAACGGTATGTGCGGAAGTACGAGATCAATGTCCATCCTCAGCATGACAGTCTGCACAAACAGTTCGTAGCGTTTCTCAGCGAGCGATATCCGCGGATTGATTTTCCCGCTTGTTTTCGCGACGACCTTCGGTTGCGGTTGACGCAATGCCGGAAGTGATGGTCGAGATCAAGCCTGCTGATGCGGCTACGATGCGCTTCGCGATTCGCGCCGCGATCGGCCAGTTGCTCGACTACCGCCAGCATCAGCGGTGGACTGGCCGACAGGTAATTCTCGTCGGTGCGAAGGTGACGAGCAAGAACGATCTAAGTCTGGCGTTTGACAACGGCTTTGGCCTGGCCTGGCCCATTGGAACCGGCGGATTCGAGATCCGCTGGCCCGACGGCGCTGGTTGATTGGCAAGCAAGCGCCGAACGTCCGGAGGCTAAAGCTCAGGGTCGCGATGGATCGGCATTGCTGCTTTCGGTGCCGAACCCAATCTCTCATGTGGGGATATCGCAGTCCTCCAAACGATGCTCAAGTCGGTAGTAATGGTCCCTCATGCTTCGCAATCGTGCAATCAGTCCTTACTCGCCGGCGCGCAGAGCTGTGACGAACTCGTTTTCCTCCGCGAACCTGCTTGAGATCGTATCGCGTTACGTACGACATCGATGTTTGCGCCAGCTCAGTGCGGCCAATTTTGTACGATTGCTCGAATTCAGCGTATATCACGCCGTAGATTCAATCAGTCTGCTGCGCAGTTCGATGAACACTGCATCGTCCGTCGATTCGGATAGTCTGGCATCCGACAGTATGTTCCTGACGTGGAGCTCAGTGACGCAGACCGCTGATATAGCACTTGTGTCAACGATCAACGCCAAACCGAGAGGCTTTCTTATCGTCTTGCATTTTGGGACATCTCTACCCTTGAGTGTCTCAGATGCGTATGCGCGAGCCTCTAAGGTCGCTGTACGTTGGCTTTAACGGTGCGGCAGATGCCGCGCACCGAGGTGCTTTGTCGACAACCGGTGTCGGTCGCGTGGCCCGGAGGTGAAGCCGGCGAGGCGCTTGCGCTGGTCCATGCGTAATCGTGCGGAGGACCGCGCCGCGCCGTGAATCGCATCTCTCGTGCCGCTTGCGCTGCTGAGGCCTCTTCTGTCAGGCGGTCTGGGTTTCGCGCTTCGGGCCGAGCAGGAACACTGTCAGGGCGGCGGCGAACGTGGCAACAGCACTGTAGGCAATGGCACTGGTAATCCCGGCATTGTCCACCAATACTCCGCCGAAAATCGCGCCGGCTGCGATTGCCACTTGGAATGCTACGACCATCAGCACACCGGCGCTTTCGGCCTGCTCGGGAACGGCCCGCCGCACCATCCACGTCTGTAATCCCACCGGCACGGCGCCGAAGGCAAAGCCCCACCCGGCAACCGCAATCGCCGAGGCGAAGGCCGATGCTCCCGCCATCAGCAGCGAAACAGCGGCTATCGCTATGAGCAGCGGTGCAAGGGCCGCGACTGCCTTGAGACTGTACTCGGCCAGAAGCCCGCCGGCCAAATTGCCGAAGAATCCCCCGATGCCAAAAGCAAGCAACACAAGCGAAATCGTCTCGACGTCCAGAGCGGGAACCTTCTCGAGGAAGGCGCGGATATAAGTGATTCCGGCGAAGTGGCCGGAACCGACAAGCAGGACGACCACAAGCGCGACCTTGACCATCGGAATCTTAGCCACATCCAGCAGGCTGCGGAAGCTAGCCACTCCAATCGGAGGCAGTCTCGGAATGGTTATGAGTTGCACCAGCAGTGTAGCCGCGCCGCCGACTGCGGCGAGCATGAAGGCACTTCGCCATCCCCAGATATCGCCGACATAAGCGCCGATTGGAGCTGCGCAAACGGTAGCCACGGAAACGCCGGTGAGGATGATCGCCATAGCGCGCGGCAGGAGGTGGCTTGGAACGAGCCGCATCGCCAGTGCTGCCGACATCGACCAGAAGCCTCCGAGCGCTATGCCGAGCACGACGCGTGCAGTCAGGAGAACCGCCAGCGACCACGCGCCGGCCGCCAGAACGTCCGACAGGATCAGCAGCAGCGTCATCGCCCACATGACGAGCCTGCGGTCCAGGCGCTTTGTGATGATAGCCACCGTCGGCGCCGAGATCGCCCCGACGATAGCGGTCGCCGTCATCGCCTGTCCAGCCGCTCCCTCGGTGATGCCGAGATCATGTGCGAGCGGCGTGAGCAGGCTAACAGGCAGAAACTCTGCGGTCACCAGCCCGAAGGTGCCCAAGGAAAGCGAAATGACCGCACCCCATGCCGGACCAGACGGTGGGACGGGCTTTTCTGGGTCGTGCAGAACAGCGTCCACAACGCCTGCCGCGGATTGGGTCATGAACGAAGTCTCCACTTTGATGCAATGCAACCTGATGTTGGCTGCCTTGACCCAAATTTAAAAACACAAGCGCATTTCCCGGCGGCGTTGCACGGAGGAGGGGATGTTCATTGCTTCGCGATATTTTGTGACGGTGCGGCGCGCAACATCGATGCCGGTTTCCTTCAGCCGGGCAGCGATGTCCTCGTCGGAAAGCACGTCACCGTGAGATTCTGCGGCAATCATCGCTTTGATCCGATGGCGGACAGCTTCGGCGGAGTGCGCATCGCCGCCTTGGCAGGACGCGATTGCGACGGTGAAAAAATACTTCAGTTCAAAGACGCCGCGCGGGGTAAGCATGTACTTGTTCGAGGTCACCCGGCTTACCGTCGACTCGTGCACGCCGACCGCGTCAGCGACGGTTCTGAGATTGAGAGGCCGCAGGTGGGCGACGCCATGTTCCAAAAAGGCATCCTGCTGACGCACGATTTCAGCCGCAACCTTAACGATGGTCTTGGCGCGCTGATCGAGGCTGCGGATTAGCCAGTTCGCGTTTTGCAAGCATTCGTCGAGAAATGCTTTATCCTTCGCACTTTGGGCAGTTTGACGCGAGACTTCGGCATAGTAGCTTTGGTTGATCAGCAGCTTTGGCAGTGTGGCGGGATCGAGTTCGATCTGCCACCCCCCTTGCGGTGAGGGCGTGACCCAGATGTCGGGTATGATTGATTCAGACGCACCGGATTGGAATCGGTTCCCAGGCTTGGGATCGAGCGCCCGAATCTCATGCATCATGTCGAGAAGGTCTTCTTCATCGACTCCGCAATGCTGCTTCAGTGCCTCAAAATCGCGCCGCGCAAGCATTTCAAGATGGGCAACCAAAGCTGCCATTGCCGGGTCGAGCCGGTTACGCTGGCGCAACTGGATCTCGAGGCATTCTCTGAGATTTCGCGCAAAAACTCCCGGTGGATCAAATTGCTGCAAGGTTCCGAGAACCCGTTCTACAACAGCCTCACGGACATTCAGGCTCTCGGCCAGCTCCAAAAGGTTTGCCCGAACATAGCCAGTGTCTTCCAGATCGGCGGCAAGCTGGCCAGCAATCAGCCGCTCCTGTGGTGTGAACGCAGTGAGGGCGATCTGACGAGCGACATGGTCGTGCAGTGTTTCGGCGAGGGTGGCAAACTCGTCGAGGGAAGGGCCATTGCCCGGCGGGTTGTTGGTCGTGTTGCGAAGTGATTTCCATTGCCCGAGCCGTTCAGGCGAACCTGCCCCGGTCGGTCCTTCAACGGCGTTTGCGCCAGGGCCGACAGGCTGATCCGCTCCCGAAATCGAAACGTCGTCAAAAGGCCCGCCATCGCTTGATGCAGATTCCAAGAGCGGGTTCTTCTCGATTTCCCGCTCCACGAACTGATGCAGTTCAGTATGCGCCAGTTGCAGCAGGCGAATCGACTCAATGAGTTGAGGCGATGCGACCATGGATTGCTTCTGGCGCTGAAGCAGGCTTGCTGAGGATTGCATGGTGAGCGCGATAATCCTGTCGAGGAGCCTCTTGGGGCGGGCAATGGCACAGTGAGACGTTTCTAGGTCATGCGGCGGCTTTCAGCGTTTCGAGAACGTTTTGCGGCGATGAGACGCCATAGGGGTCGGCCTCGCAGTTGTCGGAGAAACCTTCCTCCTCGAACCACTGCTCCACCACGCCATTGTTGATCAGGGCGGCGTAGCGCCAGGAGCGCATCCCGAAGCCGAGATTGTCCTTTGCGACCAGCATGCCCATCTTGCGTGTGAACTCGCCTGAGCCATCGGGGATGAGCTCGACCTTCTGCAGGCCCAAGGACTTCCCCCACGCATTCATGACGAACGCATCGTTGACGGAGACGCAGTAAATCGCGTCCATTCCCTCCTTCTCAAACTCATCATAGAGCTCTTCGAAATTGGGCAGTTGGTAGGTCGAGCAGGTCGGAGTGAAGGCGCCAGGCAGCGAGAACAGGATGACGCGCTTGCCGGCAAAGTAGTCGTCAGATGTCTTTTCTTCCCAGCGATATGGATTTGGCCCCTGGACTGACTCATCGCGAACACGCGTCAGAAAGGTGACGAAGGGAACCTTCTTTTGAACGGTCATCAACTTGCTCCTCAGGAAAAAACTGGCGCGCCGGATTCTGGCAGAGGCTGGCGCAATACCGAGCAAAGGCTCGTATGCCGGGCATGAAATGAGGCCCTCGCGGCTCGCACCATCCTTTTTCCATCCCGATGTATGGGAACGTCTTGGCTGCTGGTCTTGGTCACCCGAACGCCATCGATCTGAGCGAGTTGGAGGCCGTCGAGCCGCTGGGGCAATCTTTCCACGGCTATGGCGCCGGAAGCGGCATCCATCGCTCGCGCTCGTGCCCGGGACAAAGTGATAGCGGGCCCGAAGTAGCCAATATCGGACGCGTGTGGAGGCCACAAATGTGACTTCACGCAAGAGACCCGCGTTACTGAGCTGGTTCGGCGTATTGTCGAAGTTTGCCAGTGACCCGCCGACCTTGGCTTCGGTGGCTCTTTGATGGGGCTCTTGGGCACTCACATGTTGATCAGAACCGGTAAACGGCAATTGCGCGAGCGCCATGTGTTGGCGTGCCGGCATCGGACCAGCCGTGCGCAAAGCGGCTGCCGAGCACGGACCTCCGGAGGAGATCATGTACCGATGTTCAGCGGGAACGGGCACCGTCTCCTCAGGCCACTGTCTAGAGCTTCGCGTGTCGGGCATGGCGCAAGTCGCTTTCATCGTGTTTTGATGGGCTCTGACCAGGAGCAGCAAGCGGCGTGCCATTTCAAATAGAGGTGCTTTTGGAGCGATCCTTTTTCTTGGGAGGACCGTGTCTTCAAGACCGGGCGCGCCTATAACCGCCTCGTCAGCACGCTCGACAAGGGTGCTGTATGGTGCGGATATGCGGCGCTTCCGCACCGGCTGGACAAAGACGAACCGAAAGCCGAGCCGATGCCCTATCTCACACCGGCGGGCACTGCAGCGATTTCGTAGCGTCTGCCGCAAACGTGTTCTTGCGTGCGCAGGCTCCGCTTTCGCGAACATGCGCCTGTCGCAGCAACCATGAGCGCGCGCTTCGGCAAGCGCCTGACTCCGTGAGGATCGAATCCCCCAATCGTGTCTATTTGCCACCCTCTTATGTTCGAAACTGGACCAGAATGTCGCAAGCCCGACCGAAAGGTCGCCGAGGCGTACTATCCGACACTGTTCTGTCGCCTTTGTTGGCCCGCGACACCGGCCTATTTCGCCGAGCTCTTGTCTGGCCTCAGGCTAACCCGATGAAAAGCAATGACAATTTTTTTCTTCTGCTGGGTCGGCCAAATTGGCACGAGTTTTGAAGCTCCTTCGTTGCGGGCCGGGAGCCGCCGACCGACCTTCATTTCGTGGATGGCACCGCGATCGATAGAACGAAGAAAGAAAAGCAAAATGTCAAATCCGCATCAGATAGCATTCTATGGGAAGGGGCCTCGGCGAAACCGCCCCTACCAAACAGGCTCGCCGCCCTTGTCGACCCTTGCGCAGGAAATCTTGATGGCCGGCTGCGGCTCAAAGGCCCGCCACGCTCGCCTTATCCTGAACTCGAAGGCGCAGGATAACGTTCTGCATCTCGCCGCGCGGTATGCCTAGGCAGTTACACGTTGGCCGACCTTGATAATCGAATCGGGCTACGCTGCGGAGGACGGTCGTCTACATGCCTTCCTAAGCCATTCGCTGCCCGCAGCGCCTGCCGGTCACCTTCCGCCCTCCCATCGCTTAGAGATCAAGTGCCACCATGTCCGAACAACCCTTGCCGACGCTGCCGATGTGGCGCGTCGATCACATCGAGCCCTCGCCCGAGATGTTGGCGCAACGCGCCAACGGTCCGATCCACCGCGTGCGCTTCCCGTCCGGGCACGAAGGCTGGTGGGTGACAGGCTACGATGAAGCCAAGGCGGTGCTGTCCGACGCGGCGTTCCGGCCCTCGGGAATGCCGCCGGCGACATTCACCCCGGATTCGGTGATTCTCGGATCGCCGGGGTGGTTGGTCTCGCACGAGGGGGGCGAGCATGCCCGGTTACGCACGATCGTGGCGCCGGCCTTCAGCAACCGCAGGGTGAAGCTGCTCGCGCAGCAGGTCGAGGTGATCGCCGCGCAGTTGTTCGAGACACTGGCGGCCCAGCCCCAGCCCGCCGACCTGCGGCGCCACCTCTCCTTTCCACTTCCGGCCATGGTCATCAGCGCGCTGATGGGCGTGCTCTACGAGGATCACGCCTTTTTCGCCGGGCTGTCCGACGAGGTGATGACCCACCAGCATGAAAGCGGCCCGCGCAGCGCGTCGCGCTTGGCCTGGGAAGAACTGCGCGCCTACATTCGCGTCAAGATGCGGGACAAGCGCCAGGATCCTGGCGACAACCTGCTGACGGATCTGCTCGCGGCGGTCGACCAGGGCAAGGCGACCGAGGAAGAGGCGATCGGCCTGGCGACGGGCATGCTGGTGGCGGGGCACGAGAGCACCGTCGCGCAGATCGAATTCGGCCTGCTGGCCATGTTCCGCCATCCGCAACAGCGCGAACGCCTGGTCGGCGATCCATCCCTGGTGGACAAGGCGGTGGAGGAAATCCTGCGCATGTACCCGCCGGGCGCGGGCTGGGACGGCATCATGCGCTATCCGAGGACCGACGTGACCATCGCGGGCGTGGATATTCCTGCGGAGAGCAAGGTGCTTGTCGGCCTGCCGGCGACGTCGTTCGATGCGCGCCATTTCAACGACCCGGAAATCTTCGACATTGGACGTGACGAAAACCCGCACCTGGCGTTCTCCCATGGGCCGCACTACTGCATCGGCGCGGCGCTGGCCAGGCTGGAACTCAAGGTGGTGTTCGGTTCGATCTTCCAGCGCTTTCCCGCGCTGCGCCTGGCCGTGGCGCCCGAAGAACTGAAGTTGCGCAAGGAGATCATCACTGGCGGGTTCGAGGAGTTCCCGGTGCTCTGGTGATGCGCGGACGCCGCCGGGAATCGCGATGTTCTCCGCAATTTGCCGGCGCGCCTGGCGCGCGCCGATCAGATCAGCCAGCCAACAGGTGATCAAGATGGACGTGCAAGAAACCACGGCAGCATGCCGGGACGCCTTCGCCGAACTGGCGTCGCCAGCGTGCATCCACGACCCGTATCCATTCATGCGGTGGTTGCGCGAGCACGATCCGGTGCATCGCGCGGCGTCGGGCCTCTTTCTGTTGAGCCGCCACGCCGACATCTACTGGGCGCTCAAGGCCACGGGCGATGCTTTTCGAGGACCGGCGCCGGGCGAACTGGCGCGCTATTTCCCGCGTGCGGCGACCAGCCTGTCACTCAAGCTGCTGGCCTCCACGCTAGCGATGAAGGAACCACCGACGCATACGCGTCTGCGCCGGCTGATCTCGCGCGATTTCACCATGGGCCAGATCGACAACCTGAGGCCGACCATCGCTCGCATCGTCGCAGCGCGCCTGGACGGCATGGCGCCCTCGCTGGAGCGCGGGGAGGCGGTGGACCTGCATCGGGAATTCGCGCTGGCCTTGCCCATGCTGGTTTTCGGCGAACTGTTCGGCATGCCCCGGGACGACATTCTCGGGCTCGTCACCGGCATCAGCGCCATTCTGGAAGGCCTGAGCCCGCACGCCAGCGATCCCCAACTCGCTGCGGGGGACGCGGCCAGCGCCAGGGTGCAGGCCTACTTCGGCGACCTCATACAGCGCAAGCGCACCGATTCCCGCCACGACATCGTGTCAATGCTGGTCGGCGCACACGACGACGATGCCGAGATGCTGTCGGATGCGGAATTGATCAGCATGCTCTGGGGCATGCTGCTGGGCGGCTTCGCCACCACTGCCGCGGCCATCGGCCATGCGGTCCTGGCGATGCTGGCGCATCCCGAACAGCGGCACTGGCTGAGGGGAGATGCCGTGGGGGTGAAGGCATTCGTCGAAGAAGCCCTGCGCTACGACGCGCCCGCCATGTTCAGCTCCATTCCGCGTATCGCCCAGCGCGACATCGAACTGGCCGGCGTGGTGATCCCGAAGAACGCGGACGTGCGCGTGCTGATCGCGGCCGGCAATCGCGACCCGGACGCCTTCGCCGATCCCGACCGCTTCGATCCCGTGCGGTTCTACGGCACCAGTCCTGGCATGTCGATCGACGGGAAGATCATGCTGACCTTCGGCCACGGCATCCACTTCTGCCTTGGTGCGCAACTGGCCCGGGTGCAGTTAGCCGAGAGCCTGCCGCGGATCCAGGCGCGCTTCCCCACGCTGGCATTGGCCGAGCAGCCGACCCGGGAGCCCTCCGCGTTCCTTAGGACGTTCCGCGCGCTGCCGGTGCGGCTGCATGGGCAGGAGGGCTGAGATGCGCGTACTGGTCGATCAGGATCTGTGCGGAACTACCGGGCAGTGCGTGCTGACGCTGCCGGGCACCTTTCGCCAGCGCGAACCGGACGGCGTGGCCGAAGTGTGCGTGGCGACGGTCCCGCAGGCGCTGCACGCCGCCGTGCGGCTTGCGGCCAACCAGTGCCCGGTCGCCGCCATTCGGGTCATCGAAAGCGACGCTGGCCATGACGAGCGCGCCAGCGCCGACCCTGCGCCTTCTCCGGCGGAGGCCGAGCGGCATGCCGCGAAAGACCAATGCAATTCAGGAGACACGATGGGACGGTTTGAAGGCAAGGTGGCCGTGGTGACCGGCGCCGGCGCCGGCATCGGCAAGGCATGCGCTCTCGCCATCGCGCGCGGGGGCGGCAGAGTGGTGGTGGCCGACATTGATGGCTCGGCGGCCATCGCCTGCACCGCGCAGATCGCGGCCGAAGCAGGCCACGCGCTGCCCATAGCCATGGATATCGCCGATGAGGAGGCGGTGGCAGCGCTGTTCGAGACGGCGGAGCGGCACTTCGGGGGGGTCGACCTGCTGGTGAACAATGCGAGCGCCATGCATCTGACCCCGCGCGACCGCGCGATCCTCGACCTGGACCTGGCGGTCTGGGATCAGACCATGGCGACCAATCTGCGCGGCACCCTGCTCTGCTGCCGGCAGGCCATCCCACGGATGATCGCCCGCGGCGGTGGCGCGATCGTCAACATGTCGTCGTGCCAGGGACTCAGCGGGGACACCGCGCAGACGTCCTACGCCGCGTCGAAGGCGGCGATGAACATGCTCTCGGCTTCGCTCGCCACCCAATACGGTCATGCGCAGATCCGCTGCAACGCCGTTGCGCCGGGTCTCGTCATGACCGAGCGTCTCCTCGCCAAGCTGGACGAGTGCATGCAACGGCATCTGCGCCGTCACCAGCTCCTGCAGCGCGTCGGCCGCCCCGAGGACGTGGCCGCGCTCGTGGCGTTCCTGCTCTCCGACGATGCTGCGTTCATCACCGGCCAGGTCGTGTGCATCGATGGCGGCATGCTGGCGCATGTGCCGACATACGCCGACGGTGGCAACAGCTGCGCCGCGCGCCCTGCCGGCGACACCGAATCGGCGGCGGCGGCGCGCTGCTGATGGACATGCTGCTCAACCCGCTCAACCGTCGGCACCGGCTGCGATGCGACATCCCGGTCATGCCTGGCGCTTTCCCCCTGGTCGGGCATCTTCCCGCCATCGTCTGCGACCTGCCGCGCCTGCTGCAGCGCGCAGAACGGACGCTGGGCAGCCACTTCTGGCTGGATTTCGGCCCTGCTGGACACCTGATGACCTGCGTGGATCCGGATGCGTTCGCACTGCTCCGGCACAAGGACGTGTCCTCGGCGCTGATCGAAGAGATCGCGCCCGAATTGCTTGGCGGAACGTTGGTTGCCCAGGACGGCCGCGCGCACCGGCAGGCGCGCGATGCGATCAAGGCGGCGTTCCTGCCCAAGGGGCTGACCCAGGCCGGCATCGGCGACCTGTTCGCGCCCGTCATCTGGGCGCGGGTGCAGGCGTGGCGCGACCACGGCGACGTAACCATCCTGCGCGAAACCGGCGACCTGATGCTCAAGCTCATCTTCAGCCTCATGGGAATCCCCGCGCAGGACCTGCCGGGATGGCATCGCAAGTACCGGCAACTGCTGCAGTTGATCGTCGCGCCCCCGGTCGACCTGCCCGGACTGCCCTTGCGGCGCGGCCGCGCCGCCCGAGACTGGATCGACGCGCAGTTGCGCCAGTTCGTCCGCGACGCGCGCGCGCATGCCGCGCGCACCGGGTTGATCAACGACATGGTGAGCGCCTTCGACCGC
Organism: Mesorhizobium sp. M1428; assembly: GCF_040317515.1. NCBI lineage: Bacteria > Pseudomonadati > Pseudomonadota > Alphaproteobacteria > Hyphomicrobiales > Phyllobacteriaceae > Mesorhizobium > Mesorhizobium sp. M1428. The sequence goes on along the minus strand of NZ_JAMYKT010000016.1, from coordinate 6,616 downwards.
AGCGACGATGCGCTTTCCGATGACGTCCTGGTCGCCAATATCCGCTTGCTGCTGCTTGCCGGTCACGACACCACTGCCTCGACGATGGCCTGGATGGTGATCGAACTGGCGCGGCAGCCTGTGCTGTGGGACGCCCTGGTCGAGGAGGCGCAACGCGTGGGCGCGGTGCCGACCCGGCACGCGGACCTGGCGGAGTGTCCGGTCGCCGAGGCGCTGTTCCGGGAGACGCTGCGCCTGCATCCGGCGACCACGCTCCTGCCGCGTCGCGCCCTGCAGGAATTGCAACTCGGCCAACGGCGCATTCCCGCGGGCACCCATCTGTGCATCCCGCTGCTGCATTTCTCGACCTCGGCGCTGCTGCACGAGGCGCCTGATCAGTTCCGCCTGGCGCGGTGGCTGCAACGCACGGAGCCGATCCGGCCGGTGGACATGCTGCAGTTCGGTACCGGCCCACACGTCTGCATCGGCTACCAACTGGTATGGCTGGAAATGGTGCAGTTCTGCATCGCCTTGGCGCTGATCATGCACAAGGCCGGGGTGCGGCCGCGGTTGCTGAGCGGCGTCGAAAAAGGCCGGCGGTATTACCCGACCGCACATCCGTCCATGGCAATCCGCATAGGCTTCTCATGAGCTGGCATCGCATGCCCCGTGTGGCGAGGCAGCGGCGCCGGCGAGGCGCGGCATTGCTGCACTCAGCGCACGCGCTCGGTGCGACGCCGGCAACACCGCTGCGGCTTGGCGCTCGCTGTGGTCATCTCGTGTCAGGTACAAGGACATGAAAAACATGCAGACCGGTTCCACGCTACACGACGACCGAACTGGCGTTTCCGCGCTCCGCGGATTGGGCGCGCAGGCGCGCGGCGCATCCGGCAGGCTGCTGCCGGAGATCTGGATGCAGGACGGCGCAAAGCGGGTCGAACAGGCGCTGGCGCGTCTTCTCTGCGCCGAAGACGACGGTGAGACCGAGCTGATGGCGGCGATGCGCTACGCCACCTTGCATGGCGGGAAGCGCACCCGCGCCTTGCTCTGTCTGGCTGCCGGCGCACTGGCCGACACGCCGGCGCACATGCTTGACGACGTCGGCGCCGCCATCGAGATGATGCACGCCTGTACCCTGGTCCACGACGACCTGCCCGCGATGGACGACGACGTGCTTCGCCGCGGCCTTCCGACCGTGCACGTCAAGTTCGGCGAAGCCACTGCGATCCTGGTCGGCGATGCGCTGCAGGCGCACGCCTTCCTGACCCTGGCGAGCCTGGATGCGCCGGGCGACAACCGTATCGCGCTCGTGCGCGAACTGGCGCAGGCCGTGTCCGCCGAGGGTGCCGCAGGCGGGCAGGCCATGGATCTGTCGCTGGTCGGAAAGCACGCCGAGCTGGACAGGATCGTGGCGATGCACCGGAAGAAGAGCGGAGCGCTAGTGCGCGCGTCCGTTCGCATGGGCGCGCTATACTCCATCGCGGACGATGCCGCGCACGCTGCGCTGTACTGTGCGCTCGATCGCTACACCGCCTGTTTCGGCCTGGCGTTGCAGGTGGTCGACGACATTCTCGACGCGACAGCGGATACCGCGACGCTGGGCAAGACCCCCGGCAAGGACGCGGCGGCGCAGAAGCCGACCTGCGCGTCGATTATGGGGCTGCAGCCAGCGCGCCAGTTCGCGCTGGATTTGTTGCGCGACGCCGGGGAGGCCATCGTCCCGCTGGGGCCGCGTGCGGAACGGTTGGCGCAGATGCTGCAGCGGGCCAACGTGTATCTGTCCGCGCCATACGCATGAGCGCGTCCGTCCGCATGGACTCGCCCCTGTGCTGCTGCGATCGGCCGGCGGGCGGTGCATGCTGCACTGTGTCCGAACCGGCGGCGACGTGCGCGGCGTCTGCCCGATCCTGGTTGTCGTTAGCCCTCTGCAAAAGGAACATCCCGCTTGAACGCGCTGTCCGAACAGATCCTTTCCGAATTGCGCCACCTGCTGAGCGAGATGAGCGACGGCGGCAGCGTCGGTCCGTCCGTCTACGACACGGCGCGAGCTCTGCAGTTCCACGGCAACGTCACCGGTCGGCAGGACGCATACGCGTGGCTCATCGCGCAGCAACAGGCCGATGGCGGATGGGGAAGTGCGGACTTCCCGCTGTTCCGCCATGCGCCCACGTGGGCGGCGTTGCTGGCATTGCAGCGTGCCGATCCTCTTCCCGGCGCTGCCGACGCAGTCCAGGCTGCAACCCGGTTCCTCGAGCGCCAGCCCGATCCCTACGCACATGCGGTGCCGGAAGATGCGCCGATCGGCGCGGAGCTGATCCTGCCGCAGTTGTGCGGCGAGGCCGCATCCTTGCTGGGCGGCGTGGCGTTTCCGCGCCACCCGGCGCTGTTGCCGTTGCGGCAAGCGTGCCTGGTCAAGCTGGGGGCGGTGGCGACATTGCCGAGCGGCCATCCGTTGCTGCACTCCTGGGAAGCCTGGGGGACATCGCCGACCACCGCATGCCCGGATGACGACGGCAGCATCGGCATCAGTCCGGCGGCCACCGCCGCGTGGCGTGCGCACGCCGTGACACAGGGGAGCACGCCGCAGGTCGGGCGCGCCGACGCGTATCTGCAGGCGGCATCGCGGGCGACGCGCAGCGGCATCGAAGGTGTCGTTCCCAACGTCTGGCCGATCAATGTGTTCGAGCCGTGCTGGTCGCTGTACACCCTGCATCTGGCCGGGCTGTTCGCGCATCCCGCGCTCGCCGAGGCGGTGCAAGTGATCGTCGCGCAGCTCGACGCCCGCCTAGGCGTGCGCGGTCTGGGCCCGGCCTTGCACTTCGCGGCCGATGCGGACGACACCGCCGTTGCGATGTGCGTCCTGCGCTTCGCAGGCCGCGCCACGGCGGTCGATGCGTTGCGCCATTTCGAAATCGGCGAGCTGTTCGTCACCTTCCCCGGCGAGCGCAATGCCTCGGTGTCGACCAACATCCATGCCCTGCATGCGTTGCGAATGTTGGGAAAGCCCGCGGCCGGCACCAGCGCCTACGTCGAGGCCAATCGCAATCCGCACGGTCTATGGGACAACGAAAAATGGCACGTTTCGTGGCTGTATCCCACCGCGCATGCGGTCGCTGCGCTGGCGCAAGGCAAGCCCCAGTGGCGCGACGAGCGCGCGCTGGCGGCGCTCATGCAGGCGCAGCGCGACGACGGCGGCTGGGGCGCCGGTCGCGCGTCCACATTCGAGGAAACCGCCTATGCGCTGTTCGCGTTGCACGTGATGGACGGGAGCGAAGAACCGACAGGGCGCCGGCGCATCGCGCAGGCGGTTGCGCGTGCGCTGGAGTGGATGCTCGCCCGCCATGCGGCGCATGCATGGCCGCAGACGCCGCTGTGGATCGGCAAGGAACTGTATTGCCCCACCCGGGTGGTGCGCGTGGCCGAACTCGCCGGGTTGTGGCTGGCGCTTCGTTGGGGGCGGCGCGTCCTGGCCGAGGGAGCAGGAGCGGCGCCATGATCCAGACCGAACGCGCGCTGCAGCAGGTGCTGGAGTGGGGGCGTTCCCTGACCGGGTTCGCCGACGAGCATGCCGTGGAAGCGGTCAGGGGCGGCCAGTACATCCTGCAGCGCATTCACCCGAGCCTGCGCGACACCAGCGCCCGCACCGGCCGCGATCCGCAGGACGAAACGCTGATCGTGGCGTTCTATCGCGAACTGGCGCTGCTGTTCTGGCTCGACGATTGCAACGACCTTGGCCTGATCGCGCCGGAGCAGCTCGCTGCGGTGGAGCAGGCGCTGGGGCAGGGCGTGCCGTGCGCGCTCCCCGGATTCGAGGGCTGTGATGTGCTGCGCGCTTCACTCGCCGCGCTCGCCTACGATCGTCGCGACTATGCTCAGCTTCTCGACGATACCCGGTGCTACTGCGCGGCGCTGCGCGCCGGACGCGCGCAGGCGGCAGGGGCGGAACGCTGGTCCTACGCCGAGTACCTGCACAACGGCATCGATTCGATCGCCTACACGAACGTGTTCTGTTGCCTGTCCTTGCTGTGGGGACTGGACATGGCGACCTTGCGCGCGCGTCCGGCGTTTCGCCAGGTCCTGCGGCTCATCTCCGCGATAGGGCGCCTGCAGAACGATCTGCATGGACGCGACAAGGACAGGTCGGCCGGCGAGGCCGACAACGCGGCGATCCTGCTGCTGCAGCGCTATCCGGCTATGCCTGTGGTGGAGTTCCTCAACGACGAGCTGGCCGGCCATACGCGCATGCTGCACCGGGTGATGGCGGAAGAACGCTTTCCCGCGCCGTGGGAACCGTTGATCGAGGCCATGGCGACCATCCGCGCGCAGTACTACCAGACCTCGACCAGCCGCTACGGCAGCGACGCTGCGAGGGGAGGCCAGCGTGCGTCGGCCTGAACGCGCGGGACGCGGCGGCGTGCGCGCGCTGCCGTCGGTCCGATCCGACGCAACGCCGTCGCCCGATGCGACGGATTGAGCGAGCATGAGCGACACCGCCTTGAGCCGGCGCAAGGACGACCATCTGGAGATCGTGCTGGATCGGCGAACGGCGCCGGCCACGGTCGCCGCCGGCTGGGAGTACATCCGTTTCGAACACTGCGCATTGCCCAATTTGGACCTGACGCAGATCGACCTGCGCGCCTCGCTGCTGGGCAAGACCATGCGCGCGCCGCTGCTGATCAGCTCCATGACCGGCGGCATGCCACGCGCCGAGGCCATCAACCGGCATCTGAGCGAGGCAGCGCAAGCCTTGGGGATCGCCATGTGCGTCGGTTCGCAGCGCGTGAGCCTGCAATCCCGCAACTCGCAGGGGCTGACGCGCGCGCTGCGCCGCCTGGCCCCAGACATTCCCTTGCTGGCCAATATCGGTGCCGCGCAACTGCGCGAGGCCGACGGCCTGGACCTGGCGCGCCGGGCGGTTGATGCGCTGGAGGCGGATGGACTCATCGTCCATCTCAATCCGCTGCAGGAAGCGGTACAGCCGGAGGGCGACCGCGACTGGCGCGGCGTCCTGGCGCAGATCGCTCGCGCCGCGCGCAGAGTGGGCGTGCCGATCGTGGCCAAGGAAGTGGGTTCGGGCCTGTCCGCCTCGGTGGCCTGTGCGCTCGTCGAGGCGGGCGTGGCGGTGATCGATGTCGCCGGCGCCGGCGGCACCAGTTGGGCCGCGGTGGAGGGCGAGCGCGCCCGCGATGCCGCCGACCGTGCAGTGGCGATGGCGTTCGCCGATTGGGGGATTCCGACCCCGGCCAGCGTGCAGGCGGTACGTCGGGCGCTGCCAACGGTGAAGCTGATCGCGTCGGGCGGGATCCGCGACGGCGTCGACGTGGCCAAGGCCATCCGCCTGGGCGCCGACATCGTCGGGCAGGCGGCCGGCGTGCTGCGCGCGGCTACGGTATCCACCGAGGCGGTTGTCGCGCATTTCGAGATCATCATCCGCCAGTTGGCCGTCGCCTGCTTCTGCACCGGCTCGGCTGATCTGGCGGCGTTGCGTCAGGCGCGCTTGCTGCCCTCGGCGCATCTGCCCGCCGGTTGATGCCGGCGTCGCCCGCACGTGGCGGCGGGCGGCTGGTCTTGCTGAGTCAGAAAGTCGGGGATGCGGGGGGATTCGCGCTGGTCGGGGATTTGTGAGGGTGCTGCTTCGTGATCAGGAAATCGCCCCGCCATGCCCGACCGGACAGCCGAGAGTGGAGCCGCATTCGACGCCTATGTCGACGCCTTGATCGGGGTGATCGGTCACGCCGACCGAGCTGAGCCCCTGAAGGCGTCGGAACAAGGTGCGCCGGGAGGCCGGCATGGATTAAATGGTGCAAATCCATTGCAATGAAGGAGTACCGATCCACATTGAACGCGAGTCATGCGCGGTCGCTCGTGAGGAGACCCCTGACTTATCTGGGGTCAAACACGGCTTGTTATTGCTCGAGCAGTCCATCAGCGTCGTTTTGAGACAAAGCGATGGCGGTGGAATGGACGGTTGCGATCGAGGGCCGGAACGAATTTGGCGACACATGCCGGAAGGAGGTCCGCATAGACAAGAGCTGGGAGAGCCTGTTCCACGGGCGACATCGGCTTGTCGATCGGACTGGTAGTCCGTGGCGTGATCTGCCTGCCCTCTTCGGAAAGTGGAACAGCGTTTTCACGCGATACCGAGGTTGGGTCAAAGCCGATGTTTTCATTCGGCTTTTCGAGGCTTGCTCGGGCCAGCCGGACATGGAATACGACATGGTAGACGCCACCATCGTCAAGTTCCATCGACACGGCCAGGGCGCAAAAGATCCCATGAGGCGACGGGCGGCGGAACTCAGGTAAGGTTTCGGGGTCCGACATCCTAACCCTGGAGACGTCTCATGAACCTCTCATCCGTTGCTCTGCCGCCCGTCGACGAGAAGACTGCCACAATTTTCATGGCGCTGGAATTGAGCAAGTCGACCTGGCTTGTGGCCCTGCACTCGCCGGCGGTCGACAAGATCAGCCTGCATCGCCTGCAAGGAGGTGACACCGAAGGGCTTATGGCTCTCATTGAACACCGGCGCGAACAGGCGCAGGCCGCCTTGACGCGTCCGGTTCGGGTAATGTCGTGCTACGAGGCCGGCTACGACGGTTTCTGGCTGCATCGTTTCCTGTGCGACCGCGGCATCGACAA
>NZ_JAMYKT010000015.1:0-136247 GCF_040317515.1 Mesorhizobium sp. M1428 | reverse complement strand
GTCGTCGACCTCTTCACCCCAGCCGAATGTGCCAACTACTTCAAAGCCGCAGGATATGAACCGGATTAAACAGGACGTGCTCTAGCGTCGGCAAGCTGGCTTAGTCGCAGACTCCGGCGGCAATTTGGCTCCAGACTCGTACTCGGGCGATCACCTTGGCCATTTCCGATGAGACGCCGTTAATGAGCTGCGACTGGCCAGCGAGACGCCGCCGCATGCAATCGCTTCAAGATTTTCAGCCTTGGCCGCGGGTGGTCGGCAATCCAAGGCTTACGAGTCCTCGCGTCCAAGCCCTGTGCAGATTCCAACCGGAACCAATGCGACCGGGGCCGGTTAACAATCGAAGGGGACTCTCGGATCTGGAGTGATGGTCGAAATTTTGAACATCGAGCTGGCTAAGGCCAGGCAGCGGGTGAAACGAGCGGAGCTGTCTCTCCAGCGGGCGAACGAAATGCTCGACAAAGACGGCGGCGTCGGCAGAACACCGGCGCTGGCAGGCTGGCGGAAGGTCAGGATGTCGTGCTGCGTTGGTCGCGGGAAAGCACGGTCTTGATCGAGGCGGGATAGCAGGCCAGAGACGTACCACCGGCCGGGTCAGATGGGGACCGTGGACGACATTGCGTTTGTGATGGCAAAAGATTGCGTGCGGAATCCTGGTTGAGATCGGAGCCAGAAACGCCGATCTGCCCCGCCTTCGAGACATCGCAATTGTTTGGTGACTAGTCGCGGGACCGTTCGCCGACGCAAGAACTCTTGCTACATGCCCACCAGCCAAAAAGGGATGTGCCGTTAACCGGATTTTCTCATCCTCCAATGCTTAATCGCGAGACTGAATGGGTAGGTGATCGGTGTCAAACATAAGGGCGTTTCCGCTGTATCGGCGGCGGAAGTTGGTCGAGGAAATTGCCCGCGTGCTGGAATCCAAGAACGGGGAGGATGCGAATGCGTTCTGGCGCAGCACCGCCAAGACAATTCTCCTTCAGTTGTCCGAATCAGGAGTTGCGCCCAGGCTCGCCGAACTGGAGGTTGGATCGCTTCTTCATGCCGTCTTAGGTGATATAGCGAGCCGGAGTGCTGCGAAACGCGCACATTAGCATCGACTCACGACGAATGATTGCCACTCGCGGACTCTACTAAGCTTGGCATCTGTTACCAGCACTGCTTCCGTCCAACGCAAGGTTGCTCAACTCTCATTGGTCTAGCGACAGGTGTGGCGACCGCGCAAGTGGACGAGCTGGTCACCGACGGGCTGGGCGCCTCGACGCCGCCCTCGATGCCGCAAAGATGGCTGGGCAAAATCGCATCCATCTGTCAGCGAGAGGTCAAGTTTTGGCGTCTGCCAACTCTGATAGGCGCGCGCTACACCTTGGCTTTCCGCTTTGCGGGGCCTTTCCTAGGCGGTGTTTTTGCAGTGCCTCTGCGGCCAAGACCGCTCGCCTTGGCCAGAGCAGACCGCTTGGCAGCATAGTTAGGGGCCACCATGGGGTAGTCCCAGGCCAATCTCCACTTGGCTCTGTACTCGTCAGGTGTCATACCCAGCAAACCCAGGTGACGCTTCATAGACTTGAATTTCCGCCCATTCTCGAGACTTATGATATAGTCTGGAAATATCGACTTCTTCGGATTTGTGGCCGGAGTAAATACTGGCGGCGGTGCCGCGACGGGCTGAACTAGAGCCGACAACGCAGAATTGACGCCAGCAATCAGCGCCGGCAAATCCGCTACGGGCATTGCGTTGTTCTGGACATAGGCCGCTACGATGCCCGCTGTCAGCCCTAAAAGACCAGCGCTCGTCTGCTCAGTTGCTTCGTCCATCAAGCTCAGGCCCCTGATTCGTCACCCGTTCCTATTCGGGAACCTTCACCAACCCAAATGCTAATGACCACTCTTCGTTCTGGGGGCGCATTTACGCAAGGCTGTCTCTGCCCGGCCAGAGCAGGTTGACAGGGTTTTCATGGAGATAAACCGCGTCCAATTACGCTCACGCGGCACGAGCTGCATTTTCACGCTAGCCGGAAGTCCGCAGCGACTCATTTGTGAGTTGGCAAGGCGGCAGTGTTCTGACGTTGTCAATGAGCCGTGTTTGGCCGAGCCAGGCGGCTGCGAGCAGGCGGACCGGCCGATCGATGCTTGTTGCTATCGGTTGCAGATCTGCTTCGCCACGGAGTTCCAGGTACTCGACCTCGCGATAACCTGCGGACAGAATCGCTGCACGCGCTTGGGCAAGCGCTGGGAGGACGGGAGAGCCGTTCGAGAGCCCCTCCGCAGTATCGAGCAGGACCGATGCGAGCCTTGGGGCAATGGCCCGCTCCGCTGGCGAGAGCCGAACATTGCGCGATGACAAAGCGAGACCATCGGGTTCCCGGACTGTCGGACAGGGGACGATGGTAATTGGCATATCCAGGTCCCGGACCATGCGAGTGATGAGTAGAAGCTGCTGGAAGTCCTTCTCTCCGAAAAAGGCGAAATCAGCGCCAGTCTGCAAAAAGAGCTTTGCAACGACGGTCGCCACCCCATCGAAATGACCAGGCCGGAACGCACCGCATAGGCCTTCGCGGACGCCGGACACCGACACGGTCGTGGTGAAGCCGTCAGGATACATCTCAGTCGCATGCGGAACATAGAGCAGGTGTGCGCCCAACGGAGTGAGCTTTGCAGCGTCTTCCTTTTCGGTGCGGGGATAAGCGGCAAGATCCGCGGCACTGTTGAACTGCTTGGGATTGACGAACAGCGTCACGATCACACGATCGGCCTTCTGAAGCGCAGAACGCACGAGACTCAAATGTCCTTCATGCAAGGCTCCCATCGTGGGCACCACGGCGATACTGGCACCTGAACGGCGCCATCCCGCCACGACGGCACGAAGTTCGGCAATGGTGCGGACAATCGGCACGCTCATGCAACATCTCCGGCCTTCGGCTCGTCGGCGAAAAGATGTTCGGCCGCTGGAAAGCGCCCTTCCCGCACATCAGCCGCGTAGGCGGCGATGGCAGCTTCGACCTCTGAGCCCAGTTCGGCATAGCGCTTGACGAATTTCGGCCGAAAACCAGTGTACATGCCCAGGATGTCGTCGATCACAAGGATCTGCCCATCGCAGGCGTCCGAGGCACCGATCCCGATCGTGGGAATTGTGGCTCTCTCGGTTATTCTCCGTGCGAGCGGCTCCGTGACCTTTTCCAGCACTATGCTGAACGCCCCGGCCTCGGCAACAGCAATGGCGTCGCGAAAAATCCTGTCGCCGTCTACGCCCCTGCCCTGGACTTTATAGCCGCCGAACACATTGACCGATTGCGGCGTCAGCCCGACGTGGGCCATGATGGGAATTCCGCGAGCAGTGAGAAAGCGGATCGTCTCGGCCATGCTCTCGCCGCCCTCCAGCTTGAGGGCGGCGCATCCGGTTTCCGCCATGAGCCGCGCGCCGTTGCGAAAGGCATGTTCGGGGCCTTCTTCATAGGAGCCGAATGGCATGTCAACGACCATCAACGCGCGCTCAAGACCGCGTCGCACGGCCTTGCCATGCATGATCATCATGTCGAGCGTGACGCCGAGGGTCGAGGGCAGACCGTGAAGCACCATTCCGACACTGTCGCCGACCAGCACGACGTCGCAATATCTGTCGACGAGCTGCGCAATGGGTGTGGTGTAGGCGGTCAAGCAGACGACCGGATCCTTGCCCTTGCTGGCCGCGATGTCCGGCGTCGTCAACGCCTTCGTTTCTACCGCCACACTCATCGGCACGTTTTCCCTGCGTCAGGCTTAAGCGGTCAACGGTTTTGCATAGTTTTGTGCAGGTGCGAAGGCCAAAATCAAACTGCATCGGAAAAGTTGGTGCATTGCGAAGCGCTTCAAAGCAAGGGCTAAAGGCCCCCAATTTTCTGCTGCTTCGGCCGAGTTTCGCAGTACCCTTGTTGTGATGGTTTTGAGCAATCAGCGTGGTGGTGGTCTCAAGGGATGTGCTTCAGCTCGAACGGTTTGACTACCGCAACAGCGTGATTCACGTTCAGAATCGATCTCAGGTCCCAAGGCGTACCGAAATGCATTGTGGCGAAAAACTAGGCAATGACTGAACACGAGGCCACAGCTGTAAGGCAACGCATAGATGCCGGCGACCGCATGCTAGCGCCGCGGAACTGATTGCGGTTTGGCGGTGTACGCTTATTTCCGATGGGAACATCATTGCGCTGGCCGGCGCGCGACGATCGCTTTCCGGCCGAGCCATGCAGACGGATCACCGCCGCCTTCAGGATCGGTTTTCGGAAAAGTCGGCTTGCAGCATCAATTTTCATGAGATAGAATTGTTTTTCATAGTATTTGGCTGATTTCGCACCAAACTTCGATGAAAGGTTCCCCTTTTCATGCCTGTGGCGCAGAAGCACCAATTTTCAGGTCCTGTTATCGTTTTTCAGGAAATCCGCCTTCCGGAGATGGTGACCCCGGCCGGGTACAGCGCCCTGATCGGAGCCTACGAGCTCGCCGTGCCCTTGCCCCGGACCCTGTCGGCCACTGGCGAGCATCATCGCATTACCGCACGGGATGGCTGGCGGATCATGACGCCCCGCCATGCCCCACATCCAACACTCGAAGGCCACCTGACCTTCGCGCTCAAGTACGAGGGGCTCGACCTTGCCGTCCTCAAACGGCTGTTCCAGGTGACCGGTTCCGCACCGATCGAGGCGCTCGTCCGTGAAAGCCCCACAGGCAGTTATGCCCGCCGCATCTGGTTTCTATATGAATGGCTGACGGGCACACGTCTCGATCTGCCGGACGCGGCGGCCGGACGATACGTTCCGGTTGTCGATCCCGAGCTGCAGTGGCCCGGATTCGAGAAGACCGCTTCGCGCTACCGCATAAGGGACAATCTCCCCGGCACGCCTGAGTTCTGCCCGCTGGTGTTCCGAACCAAGACCCTCGAAAAATTCATCGGCCTTGAACTGCCGCGGCGCGCGGAGGCAATCGTGGCGGAGGTGCCGCGCGACCTCCTTGCTCGGACCGCCGCCTTTCTTTTGTTCAAAGACTCGCGATCAAGCTATGCGATCGAGGGCGAGCGCCCGCCGCAAGATCGCATCCAGCGCTGGGGCCGCGCCATCGGCGAAGCCGGCCGCTGGCCGATCGATCGCGATGAGCTGCTACGTCTGCAAAAAATTGTACTTGGCGACGCCCGTTTCGTAAGACTTGGCTTCCGAAAAGAAGGAGGTTTCGTCGGTGAGCATGACCGAGACAACGGCACGCCCCTGCCCGATCACATCAGCGCTCGGCCCGAGGACCTGCCGCGGCTAATCGATGGAATGGCGGCCTTCGATCAGGGCCCCGCGCAAAGCCTTGATGCAATCATAGCCGCCGCAATCCTCGCCTTCGGCTTTGTCTACATCCACCCGTTCGAGGACGGAAACGGCCGCATTCACCGCTACCTAATCCACCACGTCCTTGCCACGCGCGGCTTCAATCCGCCGGGAGTGGTCTTTCCCGTCTCGGCCGCGATCCTGGACCAGATCAACGAGTACAGGGGCGTGCTCGAGAGCTATTCGCAGCGCCTTCTGCCGTTGGTGGAATGGGAACCGACGCCGCAATTCAACGTCCGGGTGCTGAATGACACCGGTGATTTCTACCGGTTCTTCGATGCGACCCCGCACGCCGAATTCCTCTATGACTGCGTTCAGCGGACGATCGAACGGGACCTTCCCGAGGAAACCGCATTTCTGCAGCGCTACGATCAATTCCGGCAGCAGGTGGATGCCTTTATCGACATGCCCGAGCGGCTGACCGATTTGCTCTTCCGTTTTCTTCACCAGAATGATGGACATCTATCGAACCGCGCGCGCGAAAAGGAATTCGCCGCGCTGACCAGTGACGAGGCAGGAAGAATCGAGGCGATCTACGCGCAAACCTTTGGTGCCCATTGAAGGCGTGATCATGAGGATCGATTTTTAGTCCAACGGTTTGCGATTCCCTTGTCCCTGCCTTCATCTCCCACGCTTGACTTGTCGCCGAGACATGCGCGATTTTTTCCGCACGGTCTGACCAGCCGCCGATCAGCCGCGGCCAGAACGCGCTTGACAAACCGGAGACGTCCCGTCCAACCTGGCGCATTCACCAGGGGAGTCCCGGCAAGGGGCTGAGATACTGCTTGCTTTCGCGGCGCAGTGACCCGTTGAACCTGATCCAGTTCATACTGGCGTAGGGACGGTGCAAGCGCTTTGCGGGAGTTTACGCCCGAGGTCCTGTTTCGGCAGGTCGACAGAAGCGTCTTTTCATCCTTCCGGCACAGAACTGGGTCTCCAATGCATGAGCAAAGGAGCCTCAAGATGAATGCCCTCACTCCCGCCGTCTCGACGGGACCGCTGCCCGCCTCGCGGAAAATCCACAAGCCCGGTGCCATCCACCCGCAGATCAGGGTGCCGATGCGCGAAATCTCCGTGCATCCGACGGCCGGCGAGCCGCCCGTCACCGTCTACGATCCGTCCGGCCCCTATACCGACCCGACTGTCGAAACCAGCATCGAAAACGGTCTTGCCCGGCTTCGCGACGAATGGATCATGACGCGCGGCGATGTCGAGGCCTATGACGGCCGCCACGTGCGGCCGGAGGACAACGGATTTGTGACCGGTGAGCGCCTGACGCCGGAATTTCCCATTCGCAACCGGCCGCTCAGGGCCAAGGCAGGCAAGGCGGTGACCCAGCTTGCCTATGCGCGTGCCGGCATCGTCACGCCCGAGATGGAGTTCGTCGCCATCCGCGAGAACCTTGGCCGCGAGATGCTGCGCGGCAAGCTTGAGCGCGACGGCGAGGCCTTCGGTGCCGCTATCCCCGGCTTCGTCACGCCGGAGTTCGTGCGCGACGAGGTTGCGCGCGGACGCGCGATCATTCCCGCCAACATCAATCATCCCGAGAGCGAGCCGATGATCATCGGCCGCAATTTCCTGGTGAAGATCAACGCCAATATCGGAAACTCGGCGGTCACCTCCTCGATGGCAGAGGAAGTGGAAAAAATGGTGTGGGCGATCCGCTGGGGCGCCGACACGGTGATGGACCTGTCGACCGGCCGCAACATCCACAACATCCGCGAATGGATCCTGCGCAATGCGCCGGTGCCAATCGGCACGGTGCCGCTCTACCAGGCGCTGGAGAAGGTGGGCGGCATCGCCGAGGATTTGAGCTGGGAGGTCTATCGAGACACGCTGATCGAGCAGGCCGAACAGGGCGTCGACTACTTCACCATCCATGCCGGTGTGCGGCTGCATTACATCCCGCTGACCGTCGCCCGGGTCACGGGCATTGTCTCGCGCGGCGGCTCGATCATGGCCAAATGGTGCCTGCACCATCACCGGGAAAGCTTCCTTTACGAGCGTTTCGCGGAGATCTGCGACATCTGCCGGGCCTATGACGTGTCCTTTTCGCTCGGCGACGGGCTCCGTCCGGGCTCGATTGCCGACGCCAACGACGCGGCGCAATTCGCCGAACTGGAAACGCTCGGCGAGCTGACGAAGATCGCCTGGGCGAAGGATTGCCAGGTGATGATCGAGGGGCCCGGCCACGTGCCCATGCACAAGATCAGGCAGAACATGGACAAGCAGCTCGCTGTCTGCGACGAGGCGCCTTTCTACACGCTGGGGCCGCTGACGACGGACATAGCGCCGGGTTACGACCACATCACCTCAGGCATTGGCGCCGCCATGATCGGCTGGTTCGGCACGGCCATGCTCTGTTACGTCACACCGAAGGAGCATCTCGGTCTTCCCGACCGCAATGACGTCAAGACCGGCGTGATCACCTACAAGATTGCGGCCCATGCCGCCGACCTGGCTAAGGGGCATCCGGCGGCGAAAGTCAGGGATGACGCCCTTTCCCGCGCGCGCTTCGAGTTCCGCTGGGAGGACCAGTTCAACCTGTCGCTCGATCCCGAAACCGCAAGATCCTTCCACGACCAGACCTTGCCCAAGGAAGCGCACAAGGTGGCACATTTCTGCTCGATGTGCGGCCCGAAATTCTGCTCCATGCGCATCTCCCACGACATTCGCGCCGAGGCGCAGAAGGAGGGGATGGTGGCCATGGCGGCGAAATATCGCGAAGGCGGCGATCTCTACGTGCCCGCGGACGAGACCGGCGCGCCGCTCCTGCGAGAGGCGCGCGAGCGATCATGAGGGTCCTGGTCAAGGGGGCCGGTGTCGCCGGCCTCACCGCAGCTTTCGAGCTCGCCACACGTGGCGCGACGGTGACCGTTGCCGAGATAACACATACCGTTGGCGGCAATGCGTCGTGGTTCGCCGGCGGCATGCTGGCGCCATGGTGCGAGCGTGAAAGCGCCGAGCAGCCAGTGCTGGATCTCGGACGCGATGCCGCCGACTGGTGGGATGCGGTACTGCCGGGTCACGTGACACGGGCCGGAACACTGGCCGTGGCCGCGCCGCGTGATGCGGGCGAGCTCGACCGGTTCGCCAGCCGCACCTCGGGTCATCGGCGTGTCGATGAAGATGAAATCGTGTTGCTCGAGCCCGACCTCGCCGGCCGCTTCCGCCGCGGACTGCTCTTCCCCGACGAAGCCCATCTCGACCCGCGTCAGGCGATGGCGGCACTTCATGACAGGCTGGCGGCGATGGGCGTCGAATTCCACTTCTGCGCTGACGTCCGGCGTGCTTCCGGGTTCGATCGTCAGATCGACTGCACGGGAATGGCAGCAGCCAATGACAGGCTGCGCGGCGTTCGCGGCGAGATGCTGATCCTGCGCACACCTGATATCTCACTGTCGCGCCCGGTCAGGCTGCTCCATCCGCGCTTTCCGCTTTATGCGGTGCCACGCACCGACCACCGTTTCATGATTGGCGCGACGATGATTGAGAGCCGGTCCACGGGACCGGTGACGGCTCGTTCGATGATGGAGCTGCTGGGTGCCGCCTATGCCCTCCATCCGGCCTTTGGCGAGGCCGAGATCGTTGAAACCGGTGTCGGCGTCCGTCCGGCCTTTCCCGACAACCTGCCGCGCGTCGAAACGAACGGCGAGATCATAGCGATCAACGGGCTCTATCGTCACGGCTTTCTCCTCGCCCCCGCCATGGCGCGCCAGGCTGCCGACCTGGTTTTCAGTCAAGACAGAACCAAGGAGCTTGCCCATGAAATTGATGGTCAACGGCGAAGCGCATGAGGTTGCCGCCACCACGCTGGCCGAGCTGCTTGCCGTTCTCGACTATGAGGGCGATTGGCTGGCGACCGCCGTCAACAGCGACCTGGTGCACAAAGCCAACCGGGCGGAGTTCCAGTTGAGCGACGGCGACCGGATCGAAATCCTCTCACCCATGCAGGGAGGCTAGCATGTTCGATCTTCTTGGAACGGCGCTTTGCTCGCGGCTGCTTCTCGGCACGGCTCAATATCCTTCGCCGGCCATTCTTGCCGATGCGGTTAGCGCATCGGGCACCTCGGTGGTGACCGTCTCCTTGCGCCGCGAGATGGCGGGCGGCAGGGCCGGCGAAAAATTCTGGTCGCTGATCCGCTCGCTTGGCACGAGAGTCCTTCCCAACACGGCAGGCTGCCACTCCGTCAAGGAAGCGGTCACAACCGCGAAAATGGCGCGCGAAGTGTTCGGGACGAGCTGGATCAAGCTCGAAGTGATCGGCAACCACGACACGCTGCAGCCTGATGTGTTCGGCCTGGTCGAAGCCGCCCGCATCCTGTCCGAGGACGGCTTTGCGGTATTTCCCTATACCACCGACGACCTTGTTGTCGCCGAGCGGCTGCTTGCGGCGGGCTGCAAGGTCTGGATGCCGTGGTGCGCACCGATCGGTTCGGCCCTCGGCCCGGTCAACATTACGGCGCTGCGCTCGATGCGCGGACATTTCCCTGGCGTCCCGCTGATTGTGGATGCAGGCCTCGGGCGACCGTCGCATGCGGCGACCGTCATGGAACTCGGCTTTGACGCCGTGCTCCTGAACACGGCGGTCGCCAAGGCGGCCGATCCGGTCGGCATGGCGCGTGCTTTCGGCAAGGCGGTCGAGGCCGGTCGTGAGGCTTTCTGTTCGGGAATGCTCGAACCGCGCGACGTCGCCGTGCCATCGACGCCGACGATCGGCAGGGCAGTTTTTTCATGAAGCTCGATCCCTTCTATCTGATCGTCGATAGTGCAGCCTGGATCGAGCGGCTGGTGCCGCTCGGCGTCAAGCTGGTGCAGCTTCGCATCAAGACCATGGACGAAGCCGGATTGCGCGCTGAGATCCGCACAGCACAGGCCTTGTGCGCTCGATACCGGTGCCAGCTCATCATCAATGATTACTGGCGACTGGCCATCGAGGAAGGCTGCGACTTCGTGCATCTCGGTCAGGAGGATCTGCAAACCGCCGATCTTGCGCGGATACGGGCAGCCGGCATGAAGCTCGGACTGAGTACGCATGATCATGTCGAGCTGGAAACGGCCATGTTTGCTGAGCCCGACTATGTCGCGCTCGGTCCGATCTATCCCACCGCCTTGAAGAAGATGAAGTGGGCGCCACAAGGGCTAGAGCGGATCAGCGAGTGGAACCGGCGAGTGGCGCCGATCCCATTGGTCGCCATCGGCGGCCTCAACCCCGACCGCCTCGACGGCGTCTTTGAGGCCGGCGCCGACAGCGCCGCAGTGGTCACCGACATCACTTTGAGCTCCGATCCCGAAGCGCGCACGCGAGAATGGATCGAAAAGACGGACCGATGGCGATGAGACGAGAACCGCATGTGCTTGTCGTTGGGGGATCGGATTCCAGCGGGGGTGCTGGAATAGCACGCGATATCGAAACGATCGCATGCATTGGCGTGCGCACCTGTCTGGCCGTCACTGCGCTAACGGTGCAAACGCACGACGCCGTGATGGAAATTCATAATTCTCCACCCAGCCTGGTGGCCAATCAGATGTGCGCCGCGCTGCAGGCCAACGACGTGGCCACAATCAAGATCGGCATGCTGGCGACTGCCAAGATCATTGTTGCCGTTGCCGCAGTGCTGCGCAAATACCCGCATGTCCCCGCAGTACTCGACCCTGTGCTGGCCTCCACCTCAGGCCGCGCACTTCTGGAAGCAGGCGCCATCGCTGCCATGAAGCGCGATCTGATGCCGCTTTGCTGCATTGTCACGCCCAACCTCCCTGAACTGGCGCTCCTTATTGGTTCCGAACTGGCATCGGATGAGGACGGAGCGCTCCAACAAGGAAAAAGACTGCTGGCCGCCGGCGCTCAAGCCCTGCTGATCAAGGGTGGGCATGCGTCGGGGCCTCAATCGACCGATATTCTGTTGCGTTCCGATCAACCACCAACCCGCTTCGACACGCCGCGCCTTGCCGCATCAATGCGCGGAACAGGTTGCATGCTGGCCAGCGCGATTGCGGCGCATCTGGCGAAGGCGGAGCCGCTCGAAGACAGTGTGCGCGACGGCAAGCGGCTTGTCTTCGCCACGTTTCAGAAGAATGGAGCAGAATGAACCTGACTATACGGTACAGGCAGCTTTGGCTGCTAGGACGCTGGATCCTGAGCGTCTTGCTCGCTGGCGCAAACTCCGATGAAAATCGCAACAACACGACAGTTCAAACCAGTTTCACCAGGGATCGCGGCAAAATGCGTTGAACGACAAGGCCTAGGCACTAATCGGCTGGCCGTGCTCTTCGCTCCTCCCGGAAGGTGATGTCTCGCCGCCTTAATGGAGTCGGACGGAACCGAGTAGACGGCGATATTGGAACAGGCGCCTGGCCCTCTGTATAGCCCTTCATACGCATCTTTCATCATTGCTTGATGAACGCGCCCGTGTAGGCCTGGCCGGCAAGCATAACGGTTCCGGCCAGGGCTCCGTCGGGTCGCATGACAAAACTGACGTCCGCGCCATTCGGTAGGCGCTCAAGCTTTAACGTGCTCCCTACAATTCTTCCAGCGCCGGCGGCCTCTCCCGGATGGTTGTCGCCCAGATTTCCCCACGCATAGGTGACCGTCACCTTCCCATTGGAAGAAACCGTTTGAACAGCAAGTTTGGCGTCATATATCCCCGCCAATCGACCAGCCCATAGACCGGAAAAAGCAGCGTACTTTGTTGGAACGCCCTTGCCAGGCGGAGTGACCGCCACGGATTGATGCATGACTGCTGAGCCGGAAGGAACCCCGGCATCAGCCAAGGGCGGTTGGAGAGGAACTTCCGATTCTAACGCAGGTTCGAGAGTGACGGGTTGCGGCGTTTGAGGAGTCGATTGACACGCGGCCAAGGCAAGCGCCGCACAGCCAAGGATTGAGTTGCACATTCCGTGTGCCATCTTTTTGGTGCCCCGGCCATCGTTCAAACTAGCGAGCCGACCTTATCACGCGTTTTCACAACGTGTGTTTAGCAAAGGCATGGCATTCGACAGCGCTCGTCGAAGAACCCGCAGCGGTCGCGAGTGAACGCCTCCATTCGTCGCCTAAGTAGCCGCCTTGAGCCCAGTCGCCCGCACCCGATGATTCTTCCAGTGGGTCGAACGGGAGGATCAGCAGTTGACCTTGTTGGAGGCTCCAGATCAGATTGTGGGCCAGTCGCGACTGTATTCTGAACCTTCGAACAAACGAGTACACGCCGGACGACGGATCGACCAAGCTGCTGAATGAACCGCTCTAAATGAAACCGACAGGCCTTGACCGACGACAGCTTGAGCTTTGGCGAGGATAAACGGTTCAGCGAATTCCCACGCGTCGGCGATGTGCGCGCATCCCGGCAGGAACCGAAGCGTGATGGTCTCACCGAAGCGGGCACCTCACGCCGTTCAGTGCTCAGCAGCTAGGCGAAATCACCCGCCGTGACGCCCCTCTCTGATGGACGGCAGGTCAAACGCGCTCGGATAACATCGGGGATCCGGATGCCACCGTCAAGCCAAGCATCACGACCTTTGCCTCTAATCCTCCGACACTGAATGTCACTTTCGGGACCCGGCAAACCGGTCCACGGCACGGCTAGGAGCACGAGCCCCGGGAGCCGGAGTAGACCTTTAGTGCGTGCGGATGGCAGGATTTGAACGTGCGATCCCATCGTCCCGAACGATGTGGATTTACCAGCAGGTCGTTATTGTTCCTGGGCTCCTTCGCCACGTTCGCTCACGACTGGTCGCGTTTCCTTTCGCCGTTTCTGTGGGAAACCTGTGGGATGTGCACACCGCGTTGGTGTCTTGTGATTTGAGTTATACTCGGAACGGTTTGCGGCGACTTGGAGAAAACCGGCTTCTTCGTGATCTTGTCGGCGGCGTCTGCCAAGAAATTAGGATGATGATGACCGTAAGTTTCGATCAGGACATCCACCGTAATGCCAAGAAAGCCCGCAGCCTGCCACATATCGGTGCCGGCCTGCATCAACCAAGTCGCCGCGGTGTGGCGCAACGCGTGCGGAGTGACGTCGGGCCCCAGGCCGGCGATTTCGCGCGCCGTCTTGAAGCTCTTGTCTATCGACAGCACCGGCTTTCCATTCCATTCCACGACAAAATCCTGCGATATCTTGCGACCGATGTTCGCACTTTTGCCGCGCAATTTGGTCTCGATGTGGAGATCAGTCCGCGCCCAGCGCCGCAGGTGCGCTAGCAGCCGCTCCGGCAAGCGTACGGGGGGTTGCCGCTTCTTGGTCTTCCTGGCGCCGGTGGCAGCGCGATAGAAGATACCGCCGTCTAGGTCCACATGACCGCGCCCTTTGGTTGGACGCATGGCGGCACCGCAGATTGCAGCCGAGCGCGATCCTGAATAAAGCGCGACGAGGATGAAGCGCGCGAGATGTCGCCCAGTGCGCCGGCCACTCTCTTGGCCCTTCCATGTCTGCTTCATACGCCAAGCGGCCCAAATCAGTGCGGCCGCCTCACTGCGGGTCAACCAGCGTTCGCGGGCGGCGGCCTTGTCTGGCAGGGTGATGACCGGTGCGGCGGTTGTATAACCCTCCTTGCGGTAGTAGTTGATGGCGGCACGAAGATCCTCGAGTTGGCGGCGCGCCGCGGCTTCGGTGGGGCGCGACGCAATATACTCGCGGCAGAGTTTGCCATTGATGGCGGCGAGAGTTTTTTCCCCGAAGAAATCAAGGACCTTGTCCAGCCGAGCCGCCGTCTCTTCTGGTGTCGCGTGCTTCGGTGCAACCTCTTGAAGGTAGAGGTTGACCACATCGGCAATTAAGACGTCCTCGGCTCCCCGCGCTCGGTGGTATTTGCTTCCGATGTAGGCGGCGAGCGCCTTTTCAGCTTCAGTTCTGGACGGCCTTTTTCGCCGCCGCCAGCGCTGATGAAGCTGGTTCCATCGCGGATAAACCATCCAGCTTTGTTTCGGCGCGTTCCATCTTTTTTCCAGCTTTCGTCACGCCATACCAGGCGTGGCCCTTTCGACGTCCGCGGCATAGTTCCCTCATCCTCGCGATTGCCATCAAGCTCACATATTCCTTTCCGGCGATTAGCTCCGTTTCAAGTCGACCGGCGTCACGTTCCTTGCGTAGGCCTGCTGCGCTCATCGAGCCGTCGGGAAAGGCAATTCGCGCAGCGATTTCGACGCGCAGTGGCGTGGTCTCGTCGAATTGGTCGGGGATTTTCAATAAGAAGTCCTCAGCAGTTCTTAGGTCCGAGCTGTTCGCCGACCTCGTTGAGCACTCCGTCCTGTCTCGCCGTTCTGGACATGGTCCTGCCGGAGAACACTTCTCCAAAAAACCGGCTGCGAAAACCGCCCGCCGGAGGTGCTGCGGCGAAAAGGCGCCTTCGACCTGTCAATCGGATCAACAAGTCTATGGCTGGCCTCTGCTTCCAGACACACTCCTAAAGGGATCCGACCATCGTTCAGTATCGATACTGCCGGCAGGGCCTATTGCGTCGCAACGCCCGCGCCCCGCGCCGCCTTCAGGCGAGCAGGGCAGCGGAGTATCTCCTTCGCTTCTTGGCTGGCAAGGTCATTGCTGGCGACGATTAGCGGCAGGCCGCCCGTGATGACCAACCAAGTCCAAATCGATTTCCCGTCGCAAAAGCGCACTGTTCGCTCTCGAACTCAGCCGCATACCCTCGATGTCGCAAGCCACAGCGCCGAAGGCGTGATGAGAACGCAGATGCTTCCAATGGGGCGACCAGCCGCGCTCGTCGTTCATCGCCGCGCTGTGGTCCTTAATCGCTACTGCTGCACGTTTGTATGTTGCAGCCGCGTTTGTAAACAGGAACGCCGTCGCTGAGTTGCTACCCCGCGACAACCTCGGTTGGCTGCCAAGCACAAGAGGACGAGGAATTCCGGAATCTCCATGACGGGTTTGAAGGTCGAGAGAGAGGCTCTCGACTGCCCGTCTCGGAGTACATTCCGATGGCGACTACCCCTGAGAAAATTACCCTTCTGTCCTCGCGAGACATTGCCTTCAAGAAGGTGGTGCTCTTCATGTCCCAGGTCCGCGTCAAGGCTGACATCTGGTTCGAGGACCTACCTGACCTCGTTGCTGAAGTGACGACCCGCTCGCACCTCATCGTGCGCAAGACCACCAGTGGTTGCATCGAGCGCCTTACCGTCGAGATTCGCGCAGGGTCGGCCAGTCCCATTGAGCCGCAGGCGCTCGGACCCGCAATTCTGGGCAAGCTGCTGGAGCGCTATCCCGTGCAGGGCATCGACACGCGGGAGGATGCATGATGCCCCGACACGACGCGTCCGAACTGGCCCACCTCCTGGCTCGGCAGGCCGAAGCGGTTTGTCGACACTATCTTTCGAACGGACATCGCGAGGGTCGCTACTGGTTTGTTGGCGATGTCCGAAACACGCCGGGCCGCTCGATGTTCGTGCGGCTCGTCGGCTCGCAGAGCGGAAAGGGCGCAGCCGGCAAGTGGACTGACGCGGCGACCGGGGAGCATGGCGATCTTCTCGATATCATCCGCGAGAGCCGCGGCTTGAGCGACTTCAGGGACGTTGCCCATGAGGCAATAGCGTTTCTCGGCTTATCGCATCCCGAGCCAGAGCAGACATCAATCCGGTCGAAGTTGCTGGCGGCGCCGTCGGAGATGTCGGAGAAAGCGCGCCGGCTGTTTGCGGTGTCGCTGCCGATTGCAGGCACGGTCGTAGAGACGTATCTGCGCAACCGCAGTATTACTGCTTTGCACGGGACCGAAAGCCTGCGTTTTCACCCCCACTGCTATTACCGGCCCGACCAACACTCGCGGACTGAGACCTGGCCGGCGATGATCGCTTCCGTCACCGATGTCAGCGGTCATTTGACCGGCGCACATCGCACCTGGATTGACCCTTCCGGCAGGGGCAAGGCACCAGTAGATACCCCGAGGCGCGCTATGGGCGACCTTCTCGGGCATGCGGTCCGCTTTGGTCCGCCCGGCGAAGTCATGGCCGCCGGGGAGGGCATCGAGACGGTCCTGTCGCTCCGGTGTATTTTGCCCGACATGGCCATGGCCGCAGCCCTCTCGGCCGCGCATCTTGCTGCCATCCTGTTCCCCGTCACCCTCAGACGGCTCTACGTCGTCCATGACCCCGATCCAGCCGGTGACGGCGCGCGTGATGTCTTGATCGAAAGAGCAAATGCTGCCGGGATCGAGGCGATCGTGCTCTCGCCGGCATTTGGCGATTTCAACGAAGATCTCTGTAGGTTCGGCGTCGCTGATCTTAGAGCCCGCGCCCGGGTCCAACTCGCCCCGCAGGACATCGCCCGATTTATGCCAGTGGCGGCCTAGCCCGGAACCGGTCGCTCCCCGCCATCGTGGCATTGCTAAGTGCTCCTGAGATCGGAGAGAAACCGCGCCTCCGGCCTTCAAGAGGGCGATCGGCCGGCAAACGACCCGGCCCCGCAATGTCTTCGGCCGACTATTTTCCGGCGCGCTCCCAAGGGAGCGCTTTCCATCGCGAAGCAAAATAGCCGGCCCGCGCCCTCCTGCGCTGACGCTCCGGCCCTCCGCTTCGCTGCGGGTGCAGAGCCGTCCCGCCCGCCGGCTTTCGTCGCCATGAAGGCCGCGGGGGTCGCGGTCCAACCGACGGAGCATCCAAATGAGCGAGCATGACGACTACGAACCGCAGCATTCGTCATCACCGATCGACCACGCCCTCACCGAACTCCAGCTCTATGGCTACCGGCCGTTCGCGGATGAGCCGGATCCCCGACCGCTTCCGGAGGGCCACCGCGTCGCCGACGCGATTGCAGATATCTTCGACGCGTTCGTCGCAACCCTGCAAGATACCCGCCTCGAGCCCGACCTCGACCATCTCCTTTGGTCGACCGTCAACGTCTTTCACCGCGCCGCAGATCGGATCGAGCGTGAACTTGACCATAATGAGCAGGCGCAGCGCCGCAGCCAGCGTGAGCAGGACGGCAGCGAAGTGAAGTCGGTCGAGCTGGAACGCCTGACGGCCGAAGGACAGACTCTTATCGAACGGCAGAACGCCTTCGAACTGATGCGCGATCAGGCCGCCGAGCACTATGAGCGCCACACCGGATCGAGCTGGCGACCGCGCAGCGGATCAATGGTCAACCACCGCAACGTTACCTCTGCGGTGATCGACAGCCGCGATTTTCTCAGCGCCAAGAAACGCGCCTCGCAGGAAGTCCTTTTGCCACCAGGCCCGAAAATCGCCTTCACCGCCGGTCTCGACTTCAATGATCACCAGTTGATCTGGGCCAAGCTCGACCAGGTCCGCACTAGGCATCCTGACATGGTCTTGATGCACGGGAAATCGCCGAAGGGTGGCGAAAAAGTCGCCTCCTGCTGGGCCGACCACCGCAAGGTACCCCAAATCGGCTTTGCCCCCGATTGGACAAAGCATGGAAAAGCCGCCCCGTTCAGGCGCAATGACGCAATGCTGGACGTGCTGCCGATCGGAGTCATCGTCTTTCCCGGGACTGGAATACAGGACAATCTTGCCGACAAGGCCAAGAAGCTCGGCATCCCAGTTCTCGACTTCCGCCCCAGGGGAAGCGGCGCATAGCGCCGCTCTCCTATCTTTAGTCCGTTGCACGACACGGCGGCGGTCGGCCGGGCGGCTTCCTCCAGTTCGGTCGACTGCGTCGGTTCGGGATGCCGAATTTTCCGCTCCGGCGCCTCCGTCTGTTGGGGTATTCAGTCCACGTCCATGCGCAGGTGCGCGACGCTATCACGCTTACCTTCCACGTTTCAGCTGCTTCGCAGCCGGCATCACAGGCGAGATGGTGACATCCGTCTAACCGGACGGGCCGTGGATCGGGGCGAACGCACCGAGGACCGAGGCGGATCGGATGCTGTTTCTGACAAATCTGTGCATTGCTTCCGTTGCCGCTGACGCGACATCGCGCGACGCGCGCTTCGGATTTGCCACGACTGCCTTCCTGTTCCAAAGATGGCGAATCTCCGGCGATGCACGTCAGCCCTTGAGCCACGGCATGCGCATCTCAAGCGCGGTGCCAGCACCAGCTTGCTGTTCCCGGAAGCCTTCTCAGGGGAAGCATCGACAGTGGTGATGGTGGTAACCGGCTTTCGCCAGTGCGATGGTTTCGCATGAGATCCTCCATTGATGCCTCTATCTGACCGGCCGCTCCAAACGACCTCTTCAATGGGCTGATCTGGCCGAAGGTCGGCTTCGCCTCAATCGCCTAAGCCGCAATGACGCCGATCGACTTTCTTCCCCTGCCGGCTTCGCCGTCATTCCTCGCGAAACAACAAAGTCGCTTGGCTGTCATCCTCCGCTGATGCTGCGGTCGCAAGCGATGCGGCGTCGATTGCCTCCGGCCCGCAGATCGCCATCAAGGCCGCAATGGTGCGGGCTCGAAACAGAGTACAAGGAGAAGGCTCATGGCGACCATCGGAACGTTCAAAAAGACCGACAACAACGAGTTCACCGGCGAAATCGTCACCCTCTCGCTTCAGGCCAAAAACGTCCGCATCGTGCCCGAGGCAAACCGCTCCGGCGACAGCGCCCCCAGCCATCGCGTCTTCGTAGCGCAGGTCGAGATCGGCGCCGCCTGGGCCAAGCGCTCCAGTGAGGACCGCGACTATCTCGGCCTGAAGTTGGACGATCCAAGCTTCACCGCTCCGATCTACGCCAACCTCTTCGACGATGAGGACGGAGAAGGCCACAGCCTCATTTGGTCCCGGTCCAACGGCCGCCGCAACCGCGATTGAGAAAGCCGCGAGCTCCCGCCCGCGAACCGGGCGGGAGCTGTCTTTAACTTGTGGACGCTGAAGCAAGTATCATCTTTGAACATTTGGTGCAGGACGTCTGAGCAGATCTGCGGCCTCGATGCCGAGAACGTTTGCCAACTTGTCGACAACGTCTATCGTCGCGCCGTAGACGCTGCGTTCCAACGCGCTGATATAGGTGCGATCAACGTCCGCACGGTGGGCAAGTTCTTCTTGCGAAAGCGCCGCCGCCTTTCGGTGCTGCCTCAGATTGCGCGCAAATACCTCGCGTATTTCCATGTCCGCGAGTGCAATGCTTGTCGAGTATTCAGCCACGGAGTATTCTCGACAAATTGACTTAGACGATTGGAAATCGCTTGCTCAAGCCACTGCTCGATCCTGATGTCGCCGACACGGCCCCGGATGACCCGATCCTGACCGGCTATGATGAGGAGCGGCTACTTACCTACATTCGCCTGCTTGATGCGGCGGCGGAAGATGCCGATTGGCGAGAGGTGGCCAGGATCGTTCTGCACATTGACCCAGAAAAGGAGCCTGAGCGGGCGTTCAGGTCTTGGGAAACCCATCTTGCACGCGCGCGATGGATGACGACCAGCGGCTACCGGTATCTTCTCGCAGGAGGCGCTCCCCATTGAGCGCCTTGTCATGCTTTGCTGAATCTGCGCAACGATTTGCCCACTCTCCAACTATTCAAATCTGTTCATCACTCTGAATGTTGGTGCCGGGGCCTCAGATGCGGTTATGCGGAGAGGACAGGAACCGTGCAGGGCGATTGGACCGAACCGGCGGCCTACGAGCACATGTGCAGCTACCAAGCTGTGGAGTTCGCCGCCGAATATCTGATCCGGAACAATAAATTTGTCGCCGAGTGCCGCCAGATCGCCTCGCGGCTCTCAGGTTCCGAAGATCCTGTCGATCAGCGCGACTTCGCTGCCCGTTGGGGTGCGCGATTTCAAAACTGCCGGTGCCGGATTTCCGCAGGCTGACAATATCGTCTGGACAGAACAGGCCTCGCCGCGCGTGCTGCGGGCCACACGAATGTCCGCCTCCATCAGCCCCTCTCATCAGAGAATTCGGCCTTCCAGACTTATCGGAGCCAGGGTCTGGCAGCAGGAGGAAGGGCTTCACATTCTTTGGTCTGCTTCAACCGGGAAGAGCCATCTGGTCTGCGAAGACCGCTCCGGCGAATTCGATGCTATTTATCTGCCCCTCGACGCTGCATTTGAGACGCGGCTCGATGCGGCGCGCCGGCTCTGGCGGGCGTTGAACGGCCGAGCTTTCAGTCCATCCTACGGCTCCCTACCGCAACAGACCAAGGTCAGGCACATCCTCAATTTGCGCGCGCATGATGGTCACCACATGGGTGCAACCTATCGTCAGATCGCGGAGGTGCTGTTGTCGCGAGAGCCGATTGTACCGCGGGACTGGCGTGATCATCATCTCCGGCACAAGGTCCGGGCTATCTTGCGCCGTGCAGCTTTTTTAGTCGCTGGCGGCTATCGCGACCTTCTCTTGTACCCCCACAGTCGCAGCGGGAAGTCCGGCCGCCGAAGTCCTTCTTCGGGGTAGCAACAACACGCCCCCGATCTTTGCCCTCCCTCTCTTTTGCCCATTCGAGCATGGTCCGCTTTGCGCGTCCCGGCAGGCCAGGATGACAGCACAACCGAACGGAGATCGAGCAAATGTCGAAGGGTCCCGCGGACGCGCCCCGAAAATACCTCCGCACGAAGGAGGCAGCACCCATCGTCGGGCTCTGCGCCCGTACTCTCGAAAAGCACCGGACCTATGGAACCGGGCCAAAATACCGAAAGATCGGCGGACGCGTCCTTTACGACATCGACGACTTGCATGCCTGGATAGAGCTCGGCGCGCGCACCTCCACCAGCGATGCGAATGCGACCAATGTTCCGCCGGCAAAACCCTATGCAGCCCGCGCGCCGGCTTATGTCGGCAGGCGCGACCGCAGCTCCTGATCTGTGGCACAATGAAATGCAGAATCCCGAGACCATTCAGCAGCAGCTTGCGCTGTCTCACGCTTACTCGTCTGGCTTCGCTCCATGCGGTACGCGTGATCTCGTGGTGTGGCTGCTCGCCCTATTGGTGAAATCCCGCCGCCTGACACCGATCCATGCTCATGCGGACAAGCAACCGTGCTGGGTTGAGGTGGCGGATGTGCCCGGCATGGCAACGATTTGGCACGCTGACATTCCAGTCTGGGCCGCGCCGCAAACCATCCACGCCCACGCCACGAGATTGCGGCAGCGCCTGCTCGCGACGAGACAGCACCAGACGCCGGCCTTGATGTGGCCTGATCAGCGCGTCCACAGCTGGATGGCCGCATGCGAGCGCCCGAGTCTCTACAGGCACAAGCGTCGTAACGTTTCCCTGTTGCGCCCCACGATCGAGTCATGAGCAAGCGCATGAAGATCATCGCCGCGATGGTTGGCGGCTCAGTGCTCGCCGCGGCGCCGCCGTGGATTAGTCATCCGCCGCTGGCTATCTGGAACGCGTCCGCAAGCGTCCCCATCGGGCTCTATCGCACCCTGCCGGCCGACAAAATCCGTGTTGCCAGCATCGCCGTCATCGTGCCGCCCGAGCCATTGGCGGCCTTCATGGCAAGACGCGGATATCTGCCGAAAAACGTGCCGCTCCTGAAGCAGGTTTTGGCACTCGGGGGCACGACAGTCTGCCGCGAAGGTACAGCGATCATCGTCAACGGCAGGACCTATGGGCATGCACGCGAGCGTGACAGCCGCGGTCGACCCCTGCCCAGTTGGCGGGGCTGCCACGAGATCGCCGACGGCGAGGTCTTCCTCATGAACCCGGACGCTACCGGAAGTTTTGACAGCCGCTATTTCGGTCCGCTCCCGCTCTCATTGATTGTTGCCCGCGCGGTTCCCGTCTGGACCGCGAAACGCGCCGCTCCGGCGCTGGATGTCACCAACGGCTTTTCCCGGCGAACCGTCACGTCTCGGCTCAACGCTCACTGAACACTCATGAAAGGAGCACTGCAATGCCCCAGATCGGCACCTTCACACGCAATGATGACGGCTTCTTCGGCAATCTCTCAACGCTGACGATCGAGGCGAAGATTGCCATCCTGCCTGCTGAGAGATCCAAAACTGAAAACGCGCCCGACCACCTCGTCTATTGCGAGGGAATGGCGGTCGGCGCGGCGTGGGACCGCACCGGAGACAAGGCTGGGGACTATATCTCCGTCTCAATTGACGACCCGTCCTTTACGCAGCCGATCCGCGCGAAGCTGTTCCGGTCCGACGCCGAGAACCGCGTCTGGAGCCTGCACTGGAACCGGTCACCGAAGCGCGAGGGGCGAGGCTGAACAGATGCTGTTTGAGCCCTTCGATGAATCTTCCTCGTCAACGCCTTTGACCGATCGGACGCCGGCCAAAGCCTTGGAGAGGATCGCCAGTCCGGCAGCAGCGCGCGACGAACATCAGAGGCGTCCGGACACTTGCTTGTCAATCCAGAGGCCGATTTCATCAGCGTTTTGGCAAAGCTGGTCGGGCCAGCGAGGCGTCGCGCTTAACGGAAGTGAACACCGTAGCGGGCTGGCAGCTCATCGGTTCCGGGGTCGGCGGGATGCCGTCCACAGCGGTGTGACAAGGATTGCCACATGCATCGTGCTCGCCTTCGCGACTCCGGAAGCTGTTGCAAACGCATGCTCTCATGGTGAACGGTCGGCTCACTCCGAGAGCACGATCTTGTCGGCTGGCCAGTGGTCGCGGCATATCCGGCAAGCGGCTAAACGGTTCGCCATTCCGGAGCGTTTGCTTACCGGCGTCATGCATGTCGAGAGCGTCGGCGATGTTCGAGCGCGTTCAAGAAAGGGCGCAATGGGGCTGATGCAGATAATGCCGGCGACCTGGGAAGAACTGCGCATCAAGCACCGACTCGGCGACGATCCCTATCAGCCGCGTGACAACATCTTTACAGGCGCTGCGTATCTTCGCGAAATGCTCGACACCTTCGGGCGCCGCGGCTTTCTTGCCGCTTACAATGCCGGCCCTGGACGGTACAAGGAACATTTGTCCACCGGCCGTCCTCTGCCACGCGAGACGGTCGACTACGTCAGGAAACTCGCGCCGCTTATCAATGACTCAGTTCCCAGTCCGAGGTGTGCACAGCAAGGAAGAGACAGAGGCACCTCACGCAGTACCGCGCTTTTTGCGCATACCCATTACATTCGGAACGCCGCTGCATTGAATGGCAATGGCTATGCAGAGACCACCTTTGCGGCGATTCATTCGTCCACAATGCAGTCGCTAACGGGCAATTCTGTTGCTGACCTGACCGCGATCGAGCCATGGCCAGGTGAGAGCCGTTTCTGGCCGAACCCCGCTGTTCCCGGGCTATTCGCTCAGCGCACTTCACCGGCCTTGCGATGATCGGCAGATTCCTCCTCGATTGCATTCCGGCCTGTTCCGTCGCGGACATTGCGGCGGAATGGTTGGCCGCAAATGAGGGGGCAGAGATTGGCAGGATAAAGGGCCGCGAGGCGCGGCTCGGTCGGCCGATTGTTTTCCTTGTGAGTTTCAACGCAATTCGCGATGTGCTGGCACAAACGGCGATGTGCGCTACTCGCATTTTTCGGTCTTTCCAACGGAAACCGCACCTCGTGGCCGCCTGGCATGAAACGTGACGATAGCTTTCGCGTCCGCCCTGGTCGCATCCGCTCCCGCGCCAGCCAGCGCGCGCGGCCCTTCATCTTTCAGGCGCTTGCGGCCACACAGCGTGCTGGCGGTCATCTTACAAGGGAGGGCCGGATCACCTCCCCACGAGCTTCAACGTTTGGTCGCGGCAGGTCAGCAAGCATCCGCGCCAGTCACCTTATCTCTGAGCGCTCACGAGGCGCCGTCGTCAAGACCCGTGTGGTGCGGCAATTCAGAGGGTCTGCACCACTCGCCACCCATCTCAAGTACCTTCGCCGCGAAGGTGTTACACGTGATGGCGAGAAGGCGAGGATGTTCGGCCCCGACACCGAAGAGGCAGACCATGACGCGTTCTCCGACCGCTGCAAGGACGATCGTCATCACTTCCGTTTCATCGTTTCGCCGGACGATGCAATGGAGCTCCGTGATCTCAAGACCGTCGCTCGCGATCTGATGGTCGACATGGAGCGCGACCTCGGCACGAGGCTGGACTGGATTGCCGTCGATCACTGGAACACCGCACATCCGCATGTTCACATCCTCGTTCGCGGCATTGCCGACGATGGCGAGAATCTTGTCATCTCGCGCGACTACATCCGCCAGGGCATGCGCGATCGGGCAAGCGACATTCTCACCCAGACGCTGGGGCTCCGCACCGACCTCGACATCCGCCAGGCCACAGAGCGGCAGGTCGACACTGAGCGCTGGACGCAGCTGGATCGCCAGCTTGTTCGCGACATTGACCGTCATGGCATCATTGAACTCGCGCCACATCCTGATTGTCAGCCCGACGAGTTCCTGGGGCTTAAGGTCGGCCGGCTCCGGCAACTGGAAAGACTGGGCCTCGCCTATGAAACCCATCCTGGCCAATGGATGATGGCCGAAGAGGCCGAGGCGACTTTGCGCGGCCTCGGCGAACGCGGCGACATCATCAAGCGCATGCACCGTAGCGTCACCGCGCGGGGGCTAGAAAGAGGGACTATGGAGTATGTGCTCGCGGCCGAAAAGATTGATGCGCCGGTGATCGGGCGACTGCTCGAACGTGGCCTCGACGAACTGCGCGGCTCGACTTACGCCATCGTCGACGGCATCGACGGTCGCCCGCACCACATTCGCTTCTATGACCCTGACGCGGCCGGGGACTCAGACCCAGGCTCGGTCGTGGAGTTGTGCCGCGATGCGGATGCAAATGGCTCTGGCAAGGTGCGTCTCGCCGTCCGCTCTGACCTTTCGATCGAACAGCAGGTCCATGCTTCCGGCGCGACTTGGCTCGATCGGCAACTTGTTGCGCGTAAGCCAGCCGAACTGCGCGACAGCGGCTTTGGCGGGGAGGTAAGACAGGCACTGGAAGATCGGGTCGACGAGCTTGTCAGGCGCGATCTGGCCAGGCGCGAGGGACAGCGCGTTGTTCTAGCGCGCAATCTAATCGATACGCTACACGATCATGAGGTGGAATCGCTCGGTGCCCGCCTCGCCGCCGAGACCGGCCTGTCATTCAGAAACGCTGCCAACGGCGACCATGTGGCTGGGATTTACCGGCAGCGTTTCTCGCTGGCTTCCGGCCGGTTCGCGATGATCGACAATGGTCTGGACTTCAGGCTCGTGCCCTGGTCGCCACCGCTCGAAAAGCGCTTTGGCAATCAGGTTTCCGGAGTCGTGTGTCCGGATACAGGGGGCATGGATTGGAGCTTGGGAAAGAAGCGCGGCGTCGGGTTGTGAGACGACACGCGCAGACTCTGTGTGATGCTAGTCTAGGAAGCCAGCACCGGGCGACTCACATTCTGTATGTACCTGCCCAGCCGACCGCCATGGTCGCTTTCAAAACAGGCCCGCAAATTCACAATCAGTCCGCGGTCAGCACGACCTTGACGCTCTGAGTGCGGTCGGCGGCAAGTCGGAACGCATCGGGGGCCGAAGAAAGCGTGCGCTCCGCTGTCACCAACTTGAGGACGTGCACCTCCCGCGACACAATGAGGTCGACTGCACGACCGAACTCTGTACCGAAGCGGAAGGTGCCTTTGAGGTCGATCTCCTTGGCCATCACCGCATTGGCCGGCAGTGGAATCTGGCCCCCGGGAAGGTTGCCGACCTGAACCACCGTGCCGCCGCGCCGGACGCTGGCGATCGCAGCGGCAAGGCCGGCCGCGCTGCCCGAAATCTCGAACGCCACGTCAAGCGAACCATCCGTCGTGAGCGCCTGGAGCTCGGCGTCGCCGCCGGAAATGTCGATCATCCTGTCGGCGCCCAATCTGCGGGCGAAGGCGAGCGGCGCGGCGGCGATATCGACGACGGTCAGTTCACCGCAGCCGGCAAGCCTGGCCGCGAGCATGGTCAAGAGACCGATGGGACCGGCACCGAACAGGATGACGTTGCAGCCCCTGATGTCGCCCGCCCGCGCGACGGCGTGCAGGCTGACCGCCAACGGCTCGGCAAGTGCCGCCGCCTGGTAGGCCACGTCAGATGGAACCTTGAAACATTGCGCGGGCGTGGCGTCGAACAGACTGGCGAAACCGCCCTGCATATGCGGCGTCTTCGATGCCGAGCCCATGAAATAGATGTTTTCGCAGAGATTGGCGCGGCCTTCCAGGCATCGCGCGCAATGCCCGCACCAGCGCGACGGATTGACCGCGATATGGTCGCCGACGCCCAGGCCGGGTGCCGCGCCGTTGATCTCGACGATTTCGCCTGAGATTTCGTGGCCGAGGACAAGCGGCGAGGTCACCACGAAGTCGCCGGTACGGGCATGTCGGAAATAATGCAGGTCGGAGCCGCAGATGCCCCCTGCCCCGAAGCGCACCCGCACCATGCCTGGCGCCAGCGGTTCGAGCGGACGCTCCACGACGCGCAGGTCCTGCGCGCCGAACAGCGTCGCGGCAATCACCTGGCCACTCACCGGATCAGGCCCATCTCGGTCGGCAGCCAAAGCGTGATGGCGGGTATGAAGGTGATCAGAAGCAGCGCCACGATAAGCGGCACCAGCCACGGCAGAATCGCCATGGTGGTGCGCTCGACCGAAAGCTTGGCGACGCGTGACAGCACGAACAGCACCATGCCGAGCGGCGGGTGCAAAAGCCCGATCATCAGGTTGAGCGTCATGATCAGCCCGAAATGCACCGGGTTGATGCCGTAGACAGCGGCAACCGGCAGCAGGATCGGCACCAGAATGGTGATCGCGGCGATCGTATCGAGGAAGCAGCCGACCACCAGCATCAGGATGTTGACCAGGATCAGGAAGACCCACTTGTTTTCGGTGAGCGCGAAAATGAAGTTCGAAAACAGCTGTGCTGCCTGGCTGACGGTGAGCAGCCAGGCGAAGATCGATGCGGCGGTGACGATGAAAAGCACCGAGGCGGTCGTCTCGATCGTGTCGAAGCTGGCCTTGGCGAGCAAACGCAGCGTCATCGTGCGGTAGCGCACCAGCCCGAGGAAAAGCGACCAGATCACAGCCGCCATCGCCGCTTCGGTTGGCGTGAACCAGCCCATAGTCATGCCGCCGATCAGGATGACCGGCGTCATCAGCGCCATGACCGCGGAGAAATCGAAATACCAGTCCGCCGCGATCAGAACCAGCAGCGCGATGCCGACCGCGATGTTGATCGACAGGCCAAGTTGCACAAGCACGTAACAGCCAATCGGAAAGGCAGCCACCACCAGCACCTCGCCCGCCGCTTCGGCGAGCCGCCGAAGCTCGAAAGGTGTGTCGGAGCCCCAGCCGCGACTGTAGGCAAAGATGGCGACCGTAATCATCATCAGCACGGTCATGACCACGCCGGGCAGGATGCCGGCCATGAACAGCGCGCCGATCGAGACATTGGCCATCATGCCGTAGATGACAAAGGGCAGCGAGGGTGGAAAGATCGGCCCGAGCGTCGCGGAAGCGGCGGTGACGCCGACCGCGGCGTCGATAGGATAGCCGTGGTCCTTCATCGCCTTGATCTCGATCGTGCCAATGCCGGCGGCGTCGGCGAGCGCGGTGCCCGACATGCCGGAAAAGATCACCGATCCGATGATGTTGACCTGCGCCAGGCCGCCCTTCATCCAGCCGACCAGGGCAAGGGCGAAGGAATAGATGCGTCCGGTGACGCCGGCGATGTTCATGAGGTTGCCGGCCAGGATGAAGAAGGGAACGGCGAGCAGCGGAAAGCTCTCCACCCCGGCGATCATGCGCTGGGCTGCGATGATATCGGGCGCGACGCCGTAGATGACGAGGTAAAGGATCGAGGCGGCCGCCATCGAAACAGCGACCGGCACGCCGATAAGCATCAGGACAAGAAAGCCCCCTACCAGAAGCAGCATCGCTCAGACCCCCGCCGTCTCGAACGCACCGGGACGCTCGAGCACCGAATAGCCGCGCCGATAATTGCCGATGAAGACCTGGATCGAGCGCAGAAGCATCAGCACGAAGCCCGCCAGAACGGCGTAGAAGAACCAGCGCCGCGGCAGGTTGACGGTGACCATGCGCTCATGCGCCACGATCGTGACGTAGCGCCACATCAGCCATGTTCCGTAGGCGAAGAATGCGATGCGGATAATATCGACGGCGAGCGCCAGCCAGCGGCCGACACGCTCCGGCAGATAGTGGTAAAGCACGTCGACGTGGATGTGGCGCGAGAGGCGCACGCACATGGCGGCGCCGAGAAAGACAACGACGACGAGCGCGTTGATGGCGATCTCCTCGGTCCAGGCAAAGCTGTTGTTCAGCGCATAGCGGGTGAAGAACTGCAGGAAGACACACACGACCATGCCCCAGAAAACAGCAAGCGTGACCCAGTCCTCGATACCGTGGTCCGACAGGTCGACGTGTACCGGCACCTCCTCGAAGGCGTGCACAATCTCTTCGACGGTGATCTCGGTGTGGTGTTCCTCGGCCATTGGCACGGGCTCCCGAAGCTGGTGGGTCGTCAAGGATTGGAAAGGCCGTCCGGCACGATTTGAAGCCGGACGGATGGGCAAGCGGCTAATCCGATCGCCGCCCTATCCTCTTGATTGAGCATCCGGTTTCCGATGCTCTACTTGATAGCGCGGATCGCTTCCCAATCGGCCTTGTTGTAGCCGAACTCCTCGAAGGTGACCTTCTCCAGCACATTCTTCTCGAAGTCGGCACGGTCGACATCGGTTACGGTGATGCCGCGGTCCTTGAATACCTGCACCAGTTCCTTTTCGCGGGCGACGATCTTCGCCGTGGCGCGGGCGGCAGCCTCCTGCATGACCTCGGTAAAGATCTTCTTGTCCTCGTCGGACAGCGAGGCCCAGCGCGACGCCGATATGATGGTGTTGAGATGATCGACGATATGGCCAGTGAGCACGATGTTCTTCTGCACCTCGTAGAATTTCTTCGCCTCGATGGTGGTCAGCGGGTTCTCCTGGGCCTCGACCGTGCCGTTCTGCAGAGCGAGATAGACTTCGGCGAAGGCAATCGGCGCCGTGTTGGCGCCGCAGGCACGCGGCATGGCCAGATAGGCCGGCACGTCGGGAACGCGCATCTTCAGGCCCTGCATGTCGGAGCACTTGGCGATCGGCCGGTTCGAGGTGGTCTGCCGCGTCCCGTAATAGGTGGTGGCGGCGATATGATTGCCGGTCTTGTCCTCATAGCCCTTGGTCAGGGCCTTGTAGACGTCGCTTTTGGTGTATTTCAGCAGATGGTCGGCATCGCGGAAAGTGTATGGGAAATAGGTGACGCCGATCGGAGGATATTCGCGCGCCGCGAAGCTCGATCCGGAAATGATGATGTCGACGGTGCCGAGCATCAGGCCCTGGTTGATGTCTGCTTCCTTGCCAAGCTGCGAGGCCGGATAGACGTCGATGGCATAGCGGCCCTGGGTACGCTTCTTGATCTCGTCGGCAGCCCACACGGACTCGGTGTGGAAGGGCTCCGTCGTCTCGTAGACATGTGCCCATTTCAGGACCGTTTCCGCCGAGGCCGACGTCATGGGTATGGCAATTGCGACGATCGCACCGAGCAGAACTGCGTATTTTCTCAGCATCTAATTCCTCCCTGGTTGAACTTGACGGCCGGATCTCCCCCCGGCCAACTGCTATTCCGCAACCTCCTTGGCTGCGGCTCTCTCATCGAAATTGCGTGAGAATCTGATTTGCGACTGGCGCAGGTGCTGCTGCATGGCGGCCTTGGCCCGCTCGGGGTCGCGCGCGGCAATTGCGTCGCGCACGGCACGATGTTCCTTTGCCGCGACCTGCCAGGAATCGCTGGTCTCGAAATAGATCGACAGGCGTTCGAAGTACGGGTTCATGCGCTGGTCGAAAAGCTCGCCGATGAAGCGCACCAGCACCGCGTTCTCGAGAATGCCGGCGACAGCGGTATGGAATTCCCGGTCGAGCGCAATGGTCATCTTGTTGGGGTGAAGCATGGCCTCCATCCGGCGCAGCACGTCGTCGAGCCGTTCGATATCTGCAGGCCGCACGTGAAGGGCCGCTTCGGCGGCGATCGCGCCTTCGACGAATTCGCGCGCGCGCAACAGCTCGAACGGGCCTTCCTCGACTTCGGGTTCGGAGGCGGCGGCGCTCGGCGGATCGGTGACGTAGATACCCGAGCCGACGCGGATGCGTATGCGGCCTTCGACCTCCAAAGCTATCAGCGCTTCACGGACCGTCGGGCGGGAAATTCCGAGTTGGTCGGCCAGATCCCGCTCGGTCGGCAGACGGTCGCCGACGGAAAACTCGCCAGCATCGATCAGCTGCCTGAGCTGATCGGCGACCTGTCGGTAAAGCCGGCGTGGTTCAACTGCCTGGATCGGCATGCGCGTTTAGTTCCTCCCGGGGCCACTCCTGGTACATTGGTCTGACCCATTGACCGCAGCTTAAACGGAGGATGCAGAGAGTCAAGCTCGACAGGCACCGCGGCCCGCGCAACCGGAACGCGGCGGCATTGCGCAAGCATTCCATGCGTCAGCGCCGTCCTCCGCGAATGACCAGGACGTTTCCGGCGGCGACGAGGACGAGCCCGATGATCGCGTACGCGGTCCAGTGATAGCCTTCCAGCGCCGTGGAGATCAAAAGCGCAAAGACGGGAAATATGACGGTCGCATAGCCGGCGCGGGCGCCGCCAATGCGTCCGAGCAGCGTCAGATAGGCGGCGAAAGCCATGACGGTCGATATGACGGCGAGGAAGACCAGCGAGCCAATATAAGAGGCGGTCGTCGCGAACACGAACGGCTCACCGAGCAGGAAGGCCAGGAACGCCGACCACAGAGTGCCATAAAGCATGCCCCAGGCGCTGGTTGAAACGAGCGGCAGGCCGCGGCGCTGGTTTGCGACGGAGACAAGATTGCCGGCGCAGAAGCTCAGCGTACCGCAGAGGCACAGCAGAAGGCCCACCAACGTGCCACCGGAAAGCCCGTTCGCGGCGATTTCGGGAAAGAACATCAGCGCTATTCCGGCGAAGCCGATGATGCCGCCGGCGAGAATGCGCGGCGCCGGGCGCTCGCCGATGACCAAGGCACCGAGCAGCATGTTGATGACCGAGGCGAGCGAGAAGACGACCGAGAGCAAGCCGCTGACGAGATAGCCGGCGCCATAATAGAAAAACAGGAAGTTCGACGAGAAGATGAGGATACCGAGCACAGCAAAGCGCAAATGATCGGTGATTGGAAAGCGGAGCCGCCGACCGGAAAAACCCGCCCAGGCAAACATCAGCAGCGTGGCGATGGCGAAGCGCCAGACCAGATTGACCTCGTTCGACACCCCGCTGCCGACCTGAAGTTCGATGGCGAACCAAGATGCGCTCCAGGCGATGACCGTCAGCGCGTAAAGCCCGTAGTCGACGGGTTCGAAGGGGCGGTCGCGCGTCGTCATGCGCATTTCCACGTTAGCCGGTTCCGCGGCGCCGTTTGGTTCTCTTGTTACTGACATGCTGGCCAAGACTCTTCCGCTCACAAGACGCTTACAGCCCAGCTATCCGCCTTCGCCGCTTCTGAACCCAGAAGACGAGACCGAGCAACAACAGGGCCGGGATGGTAAACCAGTAGCGCGACGGCCGTTCCGCAGGGACTAGCACCTGGTTGATTTCGTCGCCGGGCTGCAGGCCGAATTTGGCCGCCTGGCTGCCCAGTCGCACGACACCGACCGTCACGCTCTCGCCAAGCGCGCTGACATCCAGGCCCGCAGCCTTCAGGCGTTCGGCCGGTGAATTTTCAGGCCCGAGCTGTAGCCGAACCAGCTTCGATATCTCATCGCCGTTGAGGTTCAATGTCGTCAGGCGCAAGCGAACCGCGCCTCCCTCGGCTGTCTCGTCGACGATACGGCTGAGTTCGGAGGCGGGTACTGCCCGATACGGTTCGCTCACCTGATCGAGCAACAATCCCGGCCTGAACAAGATGAAACAGGCCAGAAGCAACGCAATCGTCTCGTACCACCGGTTGCGCACGAGCATCCAATTCTGCGTCGCCGCTACAAACGAGATCATGGCCAGCGTCGATGTCACCACCATCGCGACGAAATCGAACGGACCTTCGAGATCGATCATCAGCAGTCCGGTGTTGAAGATGAAGATGAACGGCAGCAGGCCGGTACGGATCTCGTACGTGAAGCCCTGAATGCCGGTCTTCACCGGATCGGCGCCGGAAATTGCCGCAGCAGCATAAGCCGCCAGCCCCACTGGCGGCGTCACGTCCGCCATCAGCCCGAAATAGAAAACGAACATGTGGACGGCGACCAGCGGCACGGCAAGATCGTTCTGCGCCGCCAAATCGACGATGACCGGCGCCATCAAGGTGGCGACGACGACATAGCTTGCAGTGGTCGGCATGCCCATGCCGAGAATGATGCAGATCACCGCGGTAAACAAAAGCATGACGATGAAGCTGCCGCCCGAGATGAATTCGACCAGCTCGGTCATCACCAGCCCGATGCCTGTGAGCAGAACCGTGCCGACGATGATGCCGGCCGTCGCAGTGGCAATGCCGACCGTCGTCATGTTGCGTGCGGCGGCGGACAGGCCACCGACCAGATCGTCGAAACCGTGAAGCCAATGCCGTGCCAGCGCGCGGTCCTTGCGGAAAAAGGCGGTGAGCGGCCGCTGCGTCACGATCAGCGCCATCAGGGCGACAGCGCCCCAGAATGCCGACAGGCCGGGCGACAACTCCTCCACCATCAGGCACCAGATCAGCAGGATCACAGGCAGCAGAAAATGCAGGCCGGTGCGCGCCGTTTCGCCGAAGTGCGGAATCCTGACTATCTCGCCCTCCAGATCCTCCAGCGGCAGGTCGGGATAGCGCGCCCGGTAGGCGACAAGGCCGATGTAGACGACGATCAGCGCGGCAGTGATCATCCAGGTCGCGGCGGCGCCGAAAACGATCTTCGTCCAGCCAATGCCGTAATAGACAAGCCCTGCGAGGACGA
The DNA here is from genome assembly GCF_040317515.1 of Mesorhizobium sp. M1428. Lineage (NCBI taxonomy): Bacteria > Pseudomonadati > Pseudomonadota > Alphaproteobacteria > Hyphomicrobiales > Phyllobacteriaceae > Mesorhizobium > Mesorhizobium sp. M1428. The sequence goes on along the minus strand of NZ_JAMYKT010000015.1, from coordinate 103,159 downwards.
TGAAGCCGCATATGCCCATCAGCCCGCGCAGCGCACCCTGAAATGCGGAGTGCGTGCTGCGTGACGGCAGGCCCTTCATCCCCGTTTTCATCGCCTCGATATCGACGATGTAGAACAACGAGCCGTAGGTCAGCAGCGCTGGGTAGAAGGCGTGCTTCACCACCTCGGCATAGGAGATGCCGACATATTCCGCGATCAGGAACGCGGCCGCGCCCATCACCGGAGGCATCAGCTGACCATTGACGCCGGCCGCGCATTCGATGGCGCCCGCCTTCACCGCAGAATATCCGACCCGTCGCATCAACGGGATGGTGAAGGTTCCGGTGGTCACGACATTGGCGATCGACGAGCCGGAAATCATGCCGGTCAGGCCGGAAGCCACGACACCGGCCTTGGCCGGACCGCCGCGGTATTTGCCGAGCAGCGAGAAGGCAAGCTGGATGAAAAAGCCGCCGGCGCCGGCGCGTTCCAGCAATGTTCCGAACAGAACGAACATGAAGACGACGTTGGTGGACACACCGAGGGCAACACCGAAGACCCCCTCTGACGTCAGCCACATCTGCGAGGCTGCGCGCGATAACGTCGCGCCCTTGTGGCCAAGCAGGCCAGGAAGGTGAGGCCCGGCGAAGATATAGATCAGCATGATCGCCGCGATGACGGTGATGGCAGGCCCGACGGCGCGACGCGCGGCCTCGAGCAAGATGAGGACGCCGGCGATCGAGACGACAAGGTCAGCCGTAGTAGGAAGACCCGGCCGATGGGCGATATCGCTGTAAAAGACCAACAGATAGAGGGCGGACGCCGCCCCGGCGATGCCTAGCACCCAGTCGGGCAGCGGCACGCGGCTGCGCGACGAGGTCTTGAAGGCCGGAAACGTCAGCATCGCGAGAAACAGGGCGAAGGCCAGATGGACGGAGCGGGCGATGCCGTCGCTGACGACGCCGAAATTGAGCATGAACGGAAGGGGCGAGGCATACCAGAGCTGGAACAGCGACCATGCCAGCGATACGCCGAGGATCAGTTTCGCGGTGCGGCCGGTCGGCTTGCGCCCACCGGTGTCGGCCTCGGCGACGATCTCGCTGAGCTTGTCGATGTCGATAACGGGTTGGTCAGGCGCTGCCGCCCGCTGGCTTTGATCTGTCATCGTTCCCCACAATTATTTGCGATGCGAGGCGCCGTGGGCGCCTCGCATTGAAGGCCTCAGAGCCAGCCCTTCTCCTTGTAATAGCGCTCCGCGCCCGGATGCATTGGCGCCGATAGACCGGTCTTGATCATCTCCTTGGGATCGAGATTGGCGAAAGCCGGATGCAGTTTCTTGAAGTCGTCGAAATTTTCGAAGACCGACTTCACCAGTTCGTAGACCACCTCATCGGGCGTTCTGGCATTCGTCACCACTGTCGCGCGGACGCCGAATGTCGTCACGTCGTCCGGATTATTGGCGTACATGCCGCCCTTGATGGTGGCGACCGAATAGTACGGATGAGCTGCCAACAGCGCATCCACTGCCGGACCGGTCAGCGGGATGAGTTTGGCGCCACAGGCCGTGGTCGGATCCTGGATCGCGGCGGAAGGATGACCGACGCCGTAGAAGAACCCGTCGATCTTGTTGTCGCACAGCGCGCTGCCCTGCTCGTCCGCCTTCAGCTCCGCGGCAAGCGAGAAATCGCCGAGCGTCCAGCCCATCTGCTTGAGCAACTCCTCCATGGACGAGCGGGTGCCTGACCCGGGATTGCCGACGTTGAAGCGTTTACCTTTGAAGTCCTCGAATTTGGTAACGCCGGCGTCCGGCCGCGACAGCACGGTAAACGGCTCGGGATGGACGGAGAACACGGCCCGCAGATCCTTGAACGGCTTGCCGTCGAAATTTCCGGCCCCCTCGTAGGCCTGGTACTGGACGTCCGACTGGGTCAAGCCGAAATCGAGGTCCCCGGTCTGGATGGAGTTGACGTTGAAGACCGAACCGCCGGTCGACTCCGTCGAGCATCGGATGCCGGTTTTCTGCCGGTCCTTGTTCATCAGTCGGCAAATGGCACCGCCGACGGCGTAGTAGACGCCGGTGACCCCGCCGGTGCCGACCGTGACGAAGCGCTGCTCGGCTCCGACGGATGGCAGCGCCAGCAGCATGCAGGCCGCCGCGCCGATCAGGGTTTTCATCGAACTGTACATGGTTGCTACCTCTCTGGTGGGTGTCCCGGCCCGTCGCCGATGACGCGTTGGAACTGGTTTGAGGCGGTCCGCGTCGTGCGGGTCAGGCCGCTGAAGCGATCGCAGCGTCGATCGCCTCGCCGAGCCGTTCGACGATCCGATCGATATCCTGTTTGGAAATGATGAAAGGCGGCGCCACAAGCACATGAACGCCTCGCACACCGTCAATCGTCCCGGCCATCGGATATATCATCAGGCCGCGGGCCATTGCTTCGCGCTTGATGCGGGCGTTGAGTTCAAGCCTCTGGTCGAACGGTTCCTTGCTGGCGCGATCAACCACCAGCTCGATTCCCCTAAATAGCCCCCGCCCGCGAATGTCGCCGACGTGATGGTGGTTATCGAAGCGTTGGTGCAGGCGTTCGTCCAGCTGCGCGCCCATTGCGCTGACGTTGTCGAGCAGACGGTCACGCCGGATGACCTCCTGCACGGCAAGGCCGGCCGCCGCTGCCATTGGATGCCCCATATAGGTATGTCCATGCTGGAAGAAGCCCGAGCCTTGGGCAAAGGTGTCGAAGATATGCCGGCCGAGCAGCACCGCGCCAATCGGCTGGTAGCCACCGCCGAGTCCCTTGGCGATGGTCAGCAGGTCGGGAGCGATGCCGTCCTGCTCGCACGCATGCAGCGTGCCGGTACGGCCCATGCCGCACATCACCTCGTCGAGGATGAGCAGCACGCCGTAGCGGTCGCAGATCGCGCGAATGTGCTTGAAATAATCGGCGACCGACGGCACGGCGCCGAGCGTGGCACCCACCACCGGCTCGGCGACAAAGGCGATGACCTCGTCCGGGCCGAGTTCGAGGATCTTGTCTTCGAGCTGCTGGGCGGAGCGCGCCGCATAGGCTTCGTCGCTTTCGCCATGCTTTTGATAGCGATAGGCGTAACAGGGGTCGATATGGTGGGTCTCGATCAGCAACGGCCTGAACTGGGCGCGCCGCCATTCGTTGCCGCCGGTGGCGAGAGCGCCGAGCGTATTGCCATGATAGCTCTGCCGACGTGCGATGAGATGGCGCCGTTGCGGCTCACCTTTCTCGACAAAATATTGCCTGGCCATCTTGAGCGCGGCCTCGACCGCCTCCGAGCCGCCGCTGACCAGATAGACATGGTCCAACCCCTTCGGCGCGTCCTCGACCAGCCGATCCGCCAAGCGCTCTGCCACCTCGGTGGTGAAGAAGCTGGTGTGGGCGTAGGCGATGCGGTCAAGCTGGGCGTGCAGTGCAGCGATCACGTCGGGGTGGCCGTGGCCGAGACAGGACACGGCGGCGCCGCCCGACGCGTCGATATAGGACTTGCCCTCGGCATCGAACAGTTCGATGCCTTGGCCGCGAGCGGCGACCGGCAGCGTCGAGTGGATGGTTCGATGAAGAATGTGTGTCATCGACGGTCCCTTATAGGCATTTTCTTCGGCGGACGCTGGTTCAGATGGGTCTTGAGGGCGGCGCCCTGCTCATCGAAACGTCGCAGCGACTCAACAGCGCCCTCGCCTGCCTGCCCTGCGACAAGAGCACCGAGGACCTCAGCAACGATGAAAGCTGGCGTCATGGTGTGGAAAAAGGACGGGCTGCCGGTCGGCACGACGACCAGGTGATCGGCAAGCAGCGCCAAGGGCGCTACCCCGCTGTCGGTGATCGCAATGACCGGTACGCCGCGGCTGGCAGCGTACTCGACGAGCTCGATGGTGAAGCGCGTGTAGGGCAGGACGCTGGCGGCGATCAGCACGTCGTCCTTTGTCGCATGGGCCAGAGCGTCACCGTCGGTTCCGCCGATTCCGTGCAGCAGCACTGACTTCTCGCCGATCAGCGACAGGATGTAATGCAGATGCCAGGCGACTGCGTGGCTTGAGCGCAGGCCGAGGCAATAGACGCGTCTTGCCGCACTCAGCGCCCTGGCCGTCTCGACCAGACGGTCGATCGACCTGCCTTCGGCGAGATGGGCAAGCTGGCTGGAAATCGAATCCAGAATATCGGCCGCCAGCGCGTGGTCGCCCTTGAGCTTTTGGCTGGCCACCTGAAGGCCCGCCTTGCCGGCGAAACCGATTTCGCCGTCCCGGATCGCGGCGGCGTAGATATCGCGTACCGCCTCGTAGCCATCAAGGCCGAGATGCTGGGCCAGCCGCGTCATCGTCGCCGGCTGCACTCCTGCGTGCCGGGCCTGCTCGCGCATCGACAACAGCGCGACATCATACGGCTTATCAAGGACATAGCGCGCGGCGGACCGAAGCTGCGCCGACATGCCGTCGAAGGCAGTGACGATCTGTCCAGCAAGCTCTTCCTGGTCCATGGATATTGCTAGCTCGCCAGACCAGCGATTGCAACGTCTGTTTCAGTGTGGTCAAAGATTGATTCATATGAATCTTGTCACTCACAGAACGTCCCGATGAAGCCGGCCCATGGTCTCGACCGCATCGCCATAGCCGTCGCGCCGAACGGGGGACGTCGCAGCAGGGCAGACCATCCGGCGATTCCGCTGACACCAGCCGAACTTGCGAGGACGGCCGCGGAATGCGCCGATGCCGGTGCAGCTATGATCCACGTCCATGTCCGCGACAGAAGTGGCAATCATCTGCTCGACGCCGACGCCTACCGCCAGGCGATCGCCGCCATCCGCGGTGCTGCCGGCGACCGCTTGGTAATCCAGATCACCTCCGAGGCGCTCGGTATCTATTCGCCGGCTCAACAGATGGCCGTCGTACAAGATGTGAAGCCGCAAGCTGTCTCCCTGGCGCTTCGCGAAATCGTTCCTGATGCCGGATCGGAACTCGCCTTCGCGCGCTTCATGGCCTGGCTGCACACCGAGGGGGTTGCGCCGCAGATCATCCTCTATTCGCCCGAGGAGGCCGTCAGGCTTGCGGACATGCAGCAGCGCGGACTGATCACCTGGGCAAGCATACCGGTTCTCTACGTGCTAGGCCGCTACACGCCGGGACAGACGTCCGTTCCTGCCGATCTCCTGCCATTCCTCGCGGCGAACATGCCGCGCTTCGACCATTGGAGCGTGTGCGCCTTCGGCCGCTACGAAGCGGCGTGCGTGACCGCCGCCGCATTGCTTGGCGGCCATGTCCGGGTCGGCTTCGAAAACAATCTTTTCCTTCCGGACGGCAGCATAGCCTCGTCCAACGCCGAACCGGTAGCGACGGTCGCACGCATACTCGCCGACTGCGGCGTCAAGATCGCCTCGGCCGCCGAGTTGGCCGCTCAATGGAACGCGCCGTTTCGTTCCATATGACAAACCAAAGCCTATTTTCGGAGGCAAGCTCGCGTAAGGCAGATAGAGGCGGCTGCAATGTCATTCGCCGACGCGTCCCCGCCCGCGGCGCGGCGATTGCAACAACAGTGCCGGTCGTTGTAACCATTCCGGCCGCTTGATTTTGGAGGAGACGCAGCATGGACCGATTCACCGGCGGTTGCCTGTGCGGCAACGTCCGAATTGTCGCGTCGGGGCGCCCATACCGGGTCGGCCTTTGTCACTGTCTCGACTGCCGCAAGCATCATGGCGCCCTTTTTCACGCTTCCGCGATATTTCCTGAGGATGCGGTGACGATCGACGGCGAAACACGCGACTACGCCGGGCGGTTTTTCTGTCCCCGCTGCGGCTCCTCCATTTTCGCACGCACGGCAGACGAAATCGAAGTAAACCTGGGGTCCCTGGATGCGCCTGACCAGCTTATGCCAACCTACGAAAGCTGGATCATCCGCCGCGAGTCCTGGCTGCCGCCGTTTCCGCTCACGAGACGGTACGAGCGCGATCGTGACGCCACGGGTCGCTTTGAGGAATAGGCCGCACGAACGGTGCGGCTCATTCCTTGCTGCCGTCCTCGGTGTAAACCGCAAGCTCGTAACCATCCGGGTCAGCGAAATGGAAGCGCCGGCCGCCGGGGAAGCCGTAGATCGGTCTGACGATCTCGACACGCTTGACCGTTCCCGGCAAATCCTCGGCATAGAGAATGACGAGCGGGCCTCCTCCGGACCTCGCTGGGCCAGCAGCAAAGCCACCTGACAAGCGCCCGTCGTTGAACTCGCAATATTGTGGGCCGTAGTCGGTGAAGGTCCAGCCGAACGCCTTTCCGTAGAAGTCGCGTGACCGCTGAATGTCTTTCACGTTGAATTCGACGTAGTCGATCCGTTGGTCGTTGTTGTTGCTCATGACGCGTACCTCTCGTGTGATGTACGACGCGGAAAGATAAGCACGCATCTCGCTTGCCGGATTGAACAAAACGGCCATCGACGTATGAGCCGCACACGGCGCCGCCGATGGCGATGCACGTGACATCATCCCTCACCTGCCCTCGTCGGTCCGGCCGGAAGAAAACGACCGATTCTTGCAACCGTTCTCGATTGGAAGACGTTGTCGGTGGTGCAGATTATTGCCTCGACCGACGGCCGGGCGAGCCGCTGCGCCGTAGGTTCACCGCCGCTAATCCGAAGGGGAGCGAGATGAGCGATCCCGTCCCAGCGCAGGCAACGGGTTCATTTCAGCAACGTCCAGCGTCGGCGCGGCTTCACGGGAGCTTTGCTTCTGTGTGGGTGCATCGAATGGACCCGGCGGGCTCACCGCCGATCGTCATCATGCCCGACGCAACGATCGATTTGCAATGGATCGGAGGCAGCTTGCGAATTGCCGGCCCCGACAAGGAGCCGCAGACCGAGGTTCTGGCGGCGGACGAGGTCGTGATCGGCTTGCGCTTCCATCCTGCCGCGGCGGCGGCATGGCTCGGCGTGCCCCAAATCGAGCTGGTCGGCAAGAGGCTGTCGCTCGACGATTTGTGGGGCGCGCGAGCTCGCCGCCTCGCCAGTTGCGTGCGCGCCAGCGACAATCTCGAGGATCTGGCCTGCTCGCTCCAACAGGTCCTCGCCGAGGAGGTGGGCTCCCGCGCGCCGGACGTTCCCATGCAGGCGGCATATCGCTTGATCGAGCGCGGGCCGCCACCCGACGCGCCGCTCGTCCCTTGGTTGATGCGCGCGCTCGAGATGAGCGAAGGACATTGCGCCGGCGCTTCGACGAGAGCTTCGGCTATGGCCCCAAGACGCTTGACCGTATCCTCCGCTACCAGCGCTTTCTGCGGCTTTCGAGCCACTCCAACAGCTCCACCGCCATGCTGGCTGCCGAGGCGGGCTATTCCGATCAGGCGCATCTTGTCCGAGAGAGCCGCCGTCTGACGGGAGGCACCCCGCGACAGATTCATCACCTGCTGCACAACGAGTGAAACCTCGGTGCGTTCTTCGACTTGGCGGCACGCTTTTGGCCGTTTTGTTCAAGTCCTCACTGTCGCCCGACTTTATCCTGGTATTTCCGACAACCAGAGGAGACTGCCATGAAACCGCGCATTTCGGTTTTGACCATCGCTGTCGCCGACCTCGAGAGTTCTCTCGTGTTCTACCGCGACGGTCTCGGCTTGCCGACGGAAGGGATCATCGGCCGCGAGTTCGAGCATGGCGTCGTCGCGTTCTTCACGCTGTCCGGCGGGTTGAAGCTCGCGATCTGGGCTCAGGACGACCTCGCCTACGACACCGGCCTGCCCAAGGCGCCGATTACCTCGACCTCGTTCACAATCGGCCACAACGTTGTGCGCCGCGAAGAAGTCGATCAAGTGATGGATGAGGCCGCCCGCGCCGGAGCCGAGGTCATCAAGCCTGCCCGGGACACGTTCTTTGGCGGATATGCCGGATACTTCCGCGACCCGAACGGACATCTGTGGGAGGTCGTCTGGAACCCCGCCAACATACCGAGTGAGGATCCTCTTTAAGGGCGGCGCGGGCCTGCAGCATCGAACCGCGTCAGTCATCCCGGTGCTGGCAAATTGTGTCGGCACCGGGCGGGCGGCCATGCTTTCCTCAGAAACGAAGCCAGTTCGACGGCGGACCACCAGCACAATCTTAAGCGCTGACTATGTTGCTCTATCCAGATTCGCCTCGCCTGCATGACGCATCATGCGGCGAAAGCTCATTGAAATATGCGCCCGCCTTATGTGTCCTATGGACTCCCAGTCGCCGATCTCGGCGGCGGCAAGGACCTCTTCCATTTCGCGGCGGAACGCGGTGAACTCCTCGACAAGGCCCAGTTGCGGCATCATCTTTAGGACGACGCGCGCGACCTGAAAATACAGGCGCTCGCTGATCTCGCGCAGCGGCTGGTTGCCGGTCATTGCCGTGAGCTCGTAGAAAAAATCCATGTTGAGGCGCAGGAAAGCGCGCTGGTCGGGATTGAGTATATCGGCATCGCAGCGCGCGATGAGCGCCCGTATCCGGTCGAGGTCGTCCGCCGTGCGTGGGATCGGCGAAAGCTTGCCGACGAGGAGCGCCAGCTCAAGACGCAAATGATAGACCTGCTGCAATTCCTCGATGTCGACGTCGGTGACGATCGTGCCGACGCCGTGGACGGATTGAACCAGACCCTCGGATTCGAGGCGCGCCAGGACACGCCGGACCGGCGTGCGGCTGATCTCGAATTCCTGGGCAAGTTCTTCCTCGGACAGATGGCTTCCCGGCGCATAGTCGAGCAGGCAGATGCGGTCGCGCAATATCCGGTAAATGCGCTCGAACCGCTCCCGTGCCGAGAGCGGGCGCGGCGGCGCGGCGGTCACCGTCGTTGGCAGCCTGTCATCCGTCTCAAGCGTCATCCAGCCTCCAGGACAGCGTGCAGGAACTGCCGCGTCCGCTCGTTCTTGGGCGCGCCGAACAACTCGCTTGGCGGCCCCTGCTCGCAGATCTTGCCGGCATGGAAAAAGCAGACGCGATCGGAGAATTCCCTGGCAAATCCCATCTGGTGGGTGACCATCAGCATGGTGAGGTCATGTTCCCTACCGAGTTTTCGGATGACTTCAAGCACTTCGCCGACGAGTTCGGGGTCGAGTGCCGAGGTCACTTCGTCGAACAGCATGATCTTGGGCCGCATGGCGCAGGCGCGGGCGATGGCGACACGCTGCTGCTGGCCGCCGGAAAGCTGCGAGGGATAGTGGTCCTTCTTCTCCGACAAACCGACCATGTCGAGCAGCTCGGCAGCACGCGCCTCGGCATCGGGCCGCTTCATGCCGAGCACGGTTATCGGGGCCTCGATGCAGTTCTGGATCGCCGTCATGTGCGGGAACAGGTTGAACGACTGGAACACCATGCCGATCTTGGCGCGGATCTTGCGGATGTGGGCGAGATCGGCGGGAACAAGCTTGCCGTTCCTCTGCATGTGGGTGAGCGGCTCGCCTTCGACCCAGATGACGCCGTCATTGATCGTCTCCAGCGTCATCAGCATGCGCAGCACCGTGGTCTTGCCGGAGCCGGACGGCCCGATGATGGAGACCTTCTCGCGCTTTCACGACCATGCGGCGCGATTTCGATGATTTGAGCATGCTTTTCTCCCATTGGACAACTGTGGATGGTTCCCAGGGCGCGGCCTTTGTCTCGGGCAGGCCGGTGGTCAGGCGTGCGCTCCGAAGCCGAGCTGGTGCTGATCCGCGAGGCGGGTGCGATCTGCACGCATGCCATGAACCGTGCCATAGAGAAAATGCGGCCCGGTGTGCCTCAGAACCACGTCATTGCGGAAATCTATCACGCGCAGATCATCGGCGTGCCCGGAGCGGGCGGCGACTATGCCGCGATCTGTCCGCTGATGCCCGTTGGCGAGGGCACCGGCACGCCGCATCTGACGTGGTCCGACGCGCCGCTGCCGGACAGCGGCCTCGCCATTCTGGAGATCGCCGGCGTGCGCCGCCGCTATCATGCGGCGCTGACCCGGACGGTACATTTCGGAAACCCGCCGCAAGCCATCCTCGACATGGCCAAGGCGATCGTTGAGGGCGTCGACGCTGGCCTCGAGAAGGCGCGCCCCGGCTACACCGCCGAAGAGGTGGAAGCCGCCTGGCAGGCGGTGTTGAGGAAGAACGGGCTGAAGAAGGAAAGCCGCGTTGGCTATCCGGTCGGGCTCGCATACCCGCCCGATTGGGGTGAACGCACCGCAAGCCTTCGTCCCGGCGACACTTCCGAGATGCAGCCTGGGATGTGCTTCCATTTCATGGCCGGCGTCTGGCTCGACGATTTCGGCATCGCCATCTCGGAATCGTTCGTCGTCACGGAACGCGGCGGCGAACGCCTCTGCGATGTGGCGCGCGAACTCATCGTCATCGACTGACATGGCAGCCGGGAAACCGGCTGCCGAAAAGAACCATGCCCGCCACCAAGCCGGCAACAAGCACGAGGACGCCCGATGGACCGCAATCCGTTTTCCGAAGCCGAAATCGCCGGCCGCTTGGCAAAGGTCCGTACTGCACTGGTTGAGAGCGAGCTCGACGCAGCGGTTTTTGCCTCGCCGGAGAACGTCTTCTATCTCACCGGCCTCGACCACTGGGGGTATTTTGCCCCTCACCTGCTGATCGTCCCGCTCCGGGGAAAACCTGTCCTGGTCACCCGCTCGATGGAGAAGGTGACAATCGAGAAGCAAGTGAAGGCAGCGGAATTCCGTGGCCACTCCGACAGCGAAACGGCGGCCGACCTTGCCGCGCGGGTGCTTGCAGAGCTCGGCTTGTCCGGCAAGCGGATCGGCCTCGAATACTGGACGGCTGGCCTCAGCCATGGGCTTGCCGTTGCGCTCCAGACTCAGGCGGACGCCAAATGGAGCGATGTCTCCGGTCTTGTCGATAAGATGCGGCGGGTGAAGAGCGCCGAGGAACAGGCGCTGATGCGGCGTGCCGCCAAGGTGACGGACGCCGCTGCCGGCGCCGCGATCGCAGCGATCTCGGACGGCGCCTCCGAACAGGAGGTCGCGGCCCAATGTGTTGCGGCAATGATCCGCGCCGGCGGTCATGCGCCGGGCTTCGGACCGTTCATCCGCCCGGCCGCGCGCCTGGGTGAAGAGCACACGACCTGGGGCGACGGGATTTACCGCAACGGCGAGCCGGTCTTTGTCGAACTGTCCGGGTGCATCTCGCGCTACCACGCGCCGCTCGGCCGGCTTGTTCGCATCGGCCACATCAGCGACGAAGATGCCAAAATGGCGGAGGTGACCGCCAAGGCGTCCAACGCGGTCATCGAGGCGCTGCGGCCGGGCGCCAAGGCGCGCGATGTCTACGCCGCCTGGCAGGCCGTCGCCGACGAGGCCGGCCTTTCCCACTATCGCCGCCATCACTGCGGTTACCTCGTCGGCGCCGGCCAGCCGCCGTCATGGACCGGCGGCAATTCGGTGACCGGCTTGAGGCACGATTCCGACCTCGAGATCGAGACCGGGATGAGCTTCCACATCCTGTCGTGGCTGATGGGAACGGGTCGCGGCGACGACTTCGTCTCCAACACGGTGCTGTTGACCGATGCGGGTGCCGAAGTGCTCACCCGCACGCCGGCCGGCCCGATCGTTCGATAGGCCGCACGCATGGCGCGCTACTCGGCATTTTCGGTTTTCCGCAACGCGCTGTCCGGCCAGAAGAATTGGCAGCGCGCCTGGCGTGCGGCGGAGCCAAAACCGTCCTATGACGTGATCGTCATCGGCGGCGGTGGACACGGCCTCGCCACCGCCTTCTACCTCGCCGAGAACCACGGTATCCGCAACGTCGCGGTGCTCGAAAAGGGTTATGTCGGCGGCGGCAATGTCGGCCGCAACACCACCGTCATCCGCTCCAACTACCTGCTCGACGGCAACACCCAGTTCTACGAATTCTCGATGAAGCTCTGGGAGGGCATGTCGCGGGCGCTGAATTTCAACGTCATGTTTTCTCAGCGCGGCCAGCTCGTCACAGCGCATTCGGCCGATCAGCTCGACGGCTTCAGCCACCGCGCCAACATCATGCGGCTGAATGGCATCGATGCCGATATCCTCGACCGCGAAGAGGTGCGCCGGCTGGTGCCTTACCTCGATTTTTCCGACACCGCCCGCTTCCCGATCCACGGCGCCATCTTCCAGGGCCGCGCCGGCACGGCGCGCCATGACGCCGTCGCCTGGGGCTATGCGCGTGCCGCCGATAACCATGGCGTGGACATCATCCAGAACTGCGGGGTGACAGGCTTTGTCCGTGACGGCGACAGGATCGTCGGCGTCGAAACGACGAAAGGCCGGATCGGCGCCGGCAAGGTCGGCCTCGCTGTTGCCGGTCATACATCCGTGCTCGGCGCCAAGGCCGGCCTGGAACTGCCGATCGAAAGCCACGTCCTGCAAGCCTTTGTCACCGAGCCGCTGAAGCCGCTGGTAGATCACGTCGTCGCTTACGGGGCCGACCATTTCTACGTCAGCCAGTCCGACAAGGGCGGGTTGGTCTTCGGCGGTAATCTCGACGGCTACAATTCATACGCCCAGCGCGGCAATCTCGGCGTCGTGCGCGAGGTGGCGGAGGCGGCCATTGCGCTGATGCCGTGCATTTCGCGCGTCCGCCTGCTGCGCCACTGGGGCGGCGTCATGGACATGACTCCCGATGCCAGCCCGATCATCTGCCCGACGCCGATCGACGGCCTCTATCTCAATGGCGGCTGGTGCTATGGCGGCTTCAAGGCAACGCCGGCTTCCGGCTGGTGCTTCGCCCACACGATCGCCAACGGCAAGCCGCATCCCTTGGTCGCTGCCTACGGGCTCGATCGTTTCCGCACCGGCCACACGCTCGATGAAGCCGGTGTCGGCCCTTCGGCCTGGCTGCAATAGGAGGCGGGACAAAATGCTGCGCATCGAATGCCCCTGCTGCGGCCCGCGTGACCACGACGAGTTCCGCTATGGCGGCGATGCCTCGGTCACGCGTCCGGCCCATGACGATCCCGATCCCGAGGCCTGGTACCGCTACGTCTATATCAGGACAAACCCGGCCGGCCCGCACCGTGAATACTGGCAGCACGTGACCGGTTGCCGGCAATGGCTGGTGGTCGAACGCGACACACGCAACCACGTCATCGCATCCGTCGACTTCGCCAGAAAATTGCGGGCCAGGAAATCAACTCTCAGGAAATCACCGGCATGAGTTCGAACCGCAAACGGCTGTCGGTGGGTGGCCGCATCGTCCGCGAGCAGCCGGTCGAGTTTACCTTCGACGGCCGCAAGCTGGCTGGATATCGCGGCGACACGCTTGCCTCCGCGCTGCTCGCCAACGGCGTCACGCTGGTCGGTCGCAGCTTCAAATATCATCGCCCGCGCGGCATTTTTTCCGCCGGGCCCGAAGAGCCGAATGCGCTGGTTACGCTCGGGAGCGCCGGCAGGCGCGAGCCGAACCTGCCGGCAACGACACCGGAACTCGCCGACGGCATGGTCGTGGAGACTCAGAACCGCTGGCCATCGCTTGCCTTCGACGTGCAAAGCGTCAACGGGCTGTTGGCACCGTTTCTGTCCGCCGGCTTCTACTACAAGACCTTCATGGGCCCGACGCGCCGCGCCTGGATGTTCTACGAACATTTCATCCGCAAGGCGGCCGGCCTGGGTAGGGCCGGCACCAGCCCGGATCCCGACCACTACGAGGTTCGTCATGCCTTCGCCGATGTCGCCGTCGTCGGCGGCGGTCCGGCGGGATTGTCGGCGGCGCGAGCGGCCGCCGCGGCCGGCGCGCGGGTCGCGCTGATCGAGCAGGATTTCCTGCTTGGCGGCCAGCTTCTGGCGGAACCGTCCGACAGCGCAGCGGCCGCATGGCTGAAGCAAGCCGAGGCCGAGTTGGAGCGCTTCGAAACCGTGGCGCTGATGAAGCGGACGACCGCTTTTGGCAGCTATGACGGCAATGTGCTTGGATTGGTCGAACAGCGCGATCCAACCGATCCGCAGCCGAATGGCGAGACACGGCAAACGGTCACTATGCTGCACGCCCGCTCGATCGTTTTCGCCACCGGCGCCATCGAGCGGCCGATGGTGTTCTCGAACAATGACCGGCCCGGCGTCATGCTTGCCTCGGCCGCCCGGACCTATCTCAACCGTTTCGCCGTCCTGCCGGGCAAGAAAATCATTGTCGCCACCACCAATGACGGTGCCTGGCGCACCGCCTTCGACTATGCCGCAGCCGGCGCGGAGGTGACGGTTGCCGACCTGCGCGCCGTCCCGCCCGCAGCGCTTGCCGCAGAAGCCGCACGGCTCGGCGTGGTGGTGCGGGCCGCAACGCGTATCGTCGACCTGTGCGGCGGCCATGCCGCCAGGCAAGTAATGCTCAACGGGCCGGAGGGCCAGTCCTGGACCGCCTGCGACCTGGTCTGCGTGTCCGGCGGCTGGTCGCCAACCGTGCATCTCACCTCGCACCTTGGTGTCAAACCTGTCTATCGCGACGACATCGGCGGCTTCGTGCCGGGCGCGTTTCCGGCCGACCGGTTCGGCGCCGGCGCGATGCTGGGGGCCTATACGACCGCCGCGGCCGTCGAGGACGGTCATCGCGCCGGCATCGAGGCGGCATCGTTCTGCGGCAAGTCGGCGCCGGCGCCCACTCCATCGAAACTAGATCTCGGCGAGACCGCCGCGGCCCCGCATCACGAGGTCCTGCCCGCTGGACGCGGAAAAGCCTTTGTCGATTTCCAGATGGATGTGACGACAAAAGACATCGAGCTCGCCCATCGCGAGGGCTATGAATCGGTCGAGCACCTGAAACGCTACACCACGCTCGGCATGGGCACCGACCAGGGCAAGACCAGCAATTTTCCCGCGATTGCTGCCATGGCGGCGCTGCGCAACGCAACAATCCCCGAGACCGGCACCACGACCTTCCGCCCGCCCTATACGCCGGTTGCCATCGGGGCGCTTGCCGGGCGCGCCGTCGGCCATCATTTCAAGCCGATCCGCCGCACGCCGATGCACGACTGGCACATGGCGAATGGCGCCGAGATGCTCGAGGTAGGGGTCTGGATGCGGCCCTATTTCTACCGGCAGTCGGGGCGCGACGTGAACGAGGCCCATGTCGCCGAAATGCGTACCGTACGTCAGGCGGCGGGCCTAATGGACATTTCCACCCTTGGCAAGATCGATGTCCAGGGCGCGGATGCGGCGATATTCCTGGATCGCGTCTACGCCAACGGCTTTGCCAAACTGGCGGTCGGCCGCGCCCGCTACGGCGTCATGCTGCGCGACGACGGTATCGTCTTCGACGACGGCACCACGACGCGGCTGGCGGAAAACCGGTTTTTCATGACGACCTCGACCGCCAAGGCCGCCGATGTGCTGTCGCGTCTCGAATTCCTGCTCGACACGGCCTGGCCTGATTTGCGTGTGGCAGTGACCTCGGTAAGTGACGAATGGGCGGCTATGTCGGTTGCCGGGCCAGCCAGCCGCGCAATCCTCAGCGCTGCTTTTCCTGATCTCGACGTCTCCGATGAGGCGCTTCCGCATATGGGGCTACTCGAAAGCGAGTGGGAGGGCCGTGGGCTCCGCATCCTGCGTCTGAGTTATTCCGGCGAGCGTGCTTACGAAGTCTATGTCGGCGCCAGTGCCGGTGAACAGCTCTGGAGCCGCTTGCTCGAAGCCGGCAGACCCTTCGACCTGAAGCCATACGGCGTTGAGGCGCTTGGCGCGCTACGCGTCGAAAAGGGCCATGTCGCCGGACCGGAGATCGATGGGCGCACGACGCTCGACGATCTCGGCCTCGGCCGCATGGTCGGCAAGCGCAGCGGTTTCGTCGGCGACGTCCTGCGAGGGCGCCCTGCCCTCCAGGCGCCCAACCGGCAGCGCCTCGTCGGACTGGAATGCATCGAGGACGGAAAACGGCTGCGCGGCGGCGCCATCCTGTTCCTGCCGGATGAGAAACCCTATGGCCATGGGCGCGGTCGCGTCACCTCCGTCACATTCAGCCCCGAACGCGGCCATTATGTCGGTCTGGCACTCCTTGCCGGGGATGTTGCGTCAGAAGGAAGCGAAGTTGTGGCGGTACATCCGATGAAGGCCGAAACGGTTCGCGCCCGCATTGTCTCGCCGGTATTCATCGACCCGCAGGGAGAACGGCTGCATGGCTAGCTTGACCTCTCGGGATTTCAGCCTGTCCGTGGCCGATTGCCCGCTTGTCCAGATCGAGGGCTGGGACGGGACACTGAGACAATTCGAAAAGAGCGTCTCGGCCTCGCTCGGCAAGAAACTTCCCGCTTCGGTCGGAGAGACGGTTCACCACAAGGGGCTTCTAATTATCCGCGTTGCACCTCGCCGCCTTTGGCTGGCTCTAGACGAAGGCACAGAAGTGCCAGCCCTTGTCGTCGACCCCGATCTCGGCTGTTCCGTTCCCCTTGGGGAAGGTCGTGCTCGTTTGAAAATGGCCGGCCCTGACATCGCAAGGCTTCTGTCCGGCCGCATTGCCGTCGACTGGCACGCGCCGACAGCCGCTCCGGGCCGCGCCGTACTGACATCCTTCCATCACGTGCCCGTGCTCTTCCTGCGCACCGGCGAGACCGCGTGCGAACTCATCGTGCCGCGAAGTTTTGCCCGCAGTCTCTCGGATTGGATTGCCGGCGGCTAGCCAATACCGGTTCCTCGGGTAGGGCCGGCTTTAGCGGCGATCCAAGCCGCCATCACGAAGCCTCCTACTCTCTTGCCGGCCAGTCTTGCAGAAGCGTAATCCCATGCTTCGGCGCGGCTGCTTTGAGCCGCTCGATATCGGCAGGCGTCGGCGGCCCGACCACCTCTCCCTTGCCGAGTTCATGGCCACCTTCGGCGAGAAACTGCTCGAACACACTTGGCGTGTCTATCAGGATATAGCGAACGAGCTGATTGCCGGGATTCATAAGCTGGTGCGGGATGCCCCGCCTCAAAAACATGCTCTCGCCGGGCGAGAGCGTTCGGACCACACGGTCCACAATTGCGGTCAACTGCCCTTCGATGACGTAGACCGTCTCGTTGTCATTCGCATGAACATGGATTGGCGTTTTCGTGTGCCCGTCGCTTCTGTTTTCGAAAAGACTTAACAAGCCTCCCGTCTGTTGGCCGGAGACCAGTCGCTTCATGACGATGCCTGCGAGCACGAATTCTTTTGGTTCAACATCCGCCATTGATCCAATCCTGCCAGGCACATCTGGAGGGCCGTCAAGCAGACGAACTGCGCCGCGACATCCGTCGAACGGGCTCATGCGTTCCCGGCCGCTGGAGTTTCCACTTCCAAGCTCCGTCCGCCTAACTGACGGCGAAGCTGCACCGGGCTGCCAGGCTCTCGCCAGGCCCAAGCACCGACAGTCCATTCCATTTGTCGATCGAACCGCGATTGTGAGCATCGACAGCATGACTGACCGGTTCAAAACAGAAGAAGTCGCTCTCGTCCGATGGCGAATAGACCAGGTAGAAATTCAAGGGCGATGAAGCTTCGACACGCAGGCTGCAACTGTGCTTCGGCCACCATATGGTAGCGACGCCGCTCCAACCGGCAAACAGATTGTTTATCCATCCACTCGGCAATACGGCCGGCACGTCGAAATCCCAATCGGGACGGGTTTTGATATCCACAAACCGTTCAGGGAGGTGGTTGGGCAGTTCGAGACAAACCTGCGAGGCCGGCGCATGAAGCGCGGTTCGTGCCGTTCTCGGGAACCATGGATGGATGCCAAGCCCGAACGGCAATCTGATCGACGCCCGATTGACGATGCGAAGCTTCAGCTCGAGCCCCTGTCCGGTCAGCGTGTAGCGCACCTCGGCGCGATATCGGTATGGGCCGGGTCCGTTGCTGATGAGCGACAGCTTTGCGTTGTCCTGCGCTACGCTGTCGATGTCCCACTCGCTCGAAAACCCATTGCCGTGAATGGGAAATGGCTCGCCTGCAACATTGGCTGGCAGTCCGTGGAATTTGGAATCGAATGTGAACCCGCCGCCCGAGATGCGATTTGACCACGGCAAAAGCAGGTTGCAGGCAAGGTCGAACGGGTTGCTGCTCCCGCCATCCGGCCATGGCCGGAAGAGCGGCACGCGCCCATAGTCCAGTCTGGCAAGACCTGCCCCAAGCGACGGGACGATTTCAGCGGACAGGTCTCCGCTTCTGATCTTGATCGTCGGGGCCATCAGTTCAGGCGGTGTCGGCCTTGGCAGCGGCGATCGGCTGTTGATGGCGGCCTTTGCGAGCCACTGCAAGAAGGTCGTTCGACGCGATGCCGATGAGCGCCTTCATCTGATCGTGAGCGTCGTCGGCCCTGCGCATCCTAATTGCCTCCAGCACGTCGCCATGCGCGCTCAGCGTCTGCTGGTAATTAGCGGTGGCCGATGTGGTCAGGCGGAAGGAGAAGCTGAGGGCGGCCGCAAGCATATTGCCGAGATTGGCGAATACCGGGTTGCGGCTGGCACGAAGGATGGCGGTATGAAACCTGACGTCGGCATCGAGACACGCAGCGAGATCGTCCTGCGGAGCAATGCGCATGGCTTCATACGCCGCTTCGATGACTGCGAGATCGCCTGACGTCGCCATCTTGGCCGCAAGTTGGGCGGCAGCGGGTTCAATGACCAGCCGCGCCTCGATCAATCCACGGACGAAATCGAGGTCAGGCTCGATATCGCGCATCCATTCCAGAACCTGTGCATCCAGCCTGTTCCATTCGCTCGACACGCGCACACGCGTCCCGGCCCGCTTGCGTGCCTCGATTAATCCTTTCGCCGAAAGCGTCAGAAGAGCATCGCGAAGCGCGGTGCGGCTCGCCCCGTAGATAACGCAAAGTTCGGCTTCCGTCGGCAGGACGGAGTGCTGGGCGTAGGAGCCGGCGAGGATGCGCTGTCCGAGATCGCGTGCGATGCGATCCTTGAGCGATGACGTGGTGCCATCTGCGGCAGGAATGTCCTGCTTGCCTTGGCCAGTCGAAGCGATCGCCGCGTCCATCGTCATGTCCTGTTCAAGTGGTACTCGGCAATTACCACAGCAAGTATCAGCAGCGAGCCCTTGGCAAGCAACTGATAGAAGGTTGGCACGGACGTCAGTATCATTCCGTTGTTGAGGACGCCAATGATGGCGACGCCCAGCAGCGCGCCGACGATCGTGCCCTTGCCGCCCTGCAAGGCGCAGCCACCCAGAACGGCCGCTGTGATGGCCTCGAGTTCCAGGCCTTGGGATCCGGATACGGGCTGCCCAGAGCCGGTACGGGCAGCCAACAGAATCCCGGCCAATCCGGCCGCCACTCCACTCATGATGTAGATGCCGACGCGGTAGCGGTTGATGTTGATGCCAGAGAAGCGTGCGACAACGGGATTGCCGCCCAGGGCATAGATGTTGCGGCCAACGATCGAGCGGGCAAGAAAGAGATGGAACACGATGGCGGTCAGCAAAAGTATCCAGATCAGCAGAGGCAGGCCGAGGATTCGTCCAATCCCGATGAAGCGGAAAGTCTCGCTGAAAATCGCGATCGATTGCCCATCGGACATGATGAACGCGATGCCGCGGAAGATCGCCATCGTACCGAGAGTCGCGATGACAGCGTTGACCCGCCCATAGGTGATGATGATGCCGTTCACGAGGCCGGCAAGACCGCCCAGGACCAGGCCGGCAAGAATGCCCACGGCGGGTGATCCGGTGGCCTGGATGGCCATTGCCGTCGATACTGTGGTCAGACCGACAATTGCGCCGACGGCAATATCAAGCCCGCCGGCGACAATGACCACGGTCTGGCTCATCGCCAGAACGCCCAGGATGGTGATGCCCAGACCGATGTTCAGCAGGTTTCGGCTCGAGAAGAACACGTCGCCTCTCAGGGTGCCGAAAATGAGCACGAGAATGGCGAGAGCAACAAGAAGGCTTATGTTGTGAATGCCGATGCGCTCTGCGATGCGCAAGGAAGAGCGCCTTTTGTCGGTTTGTGTTGTTGCTGTCCTGAGCTCAAGGCTGTTCACTGAATTTGCCCTCCAAGTGATGCTGCAGATTGAGGCATGGCATGTTTCAGGATCGTGGCCTCGTCGATGTCAGGGCGGGAAAGTTCGGCCGTGATCCGGCCTCCAGCCATGACAAGCACCCTGTCGGCGAGCCCGATCAGTTCCGGCATTTCCGAGGAAATCAGGATTATGCCGATGCCGCTGGCGGCGAGTTCGTCGATCAGGCGATAGATTTCCGCCTTGGCGCCGATGTCGATACCGCGGGTCGGCTCGTCGAGGATGAGAAGCATCGGCTGCCGCGCAAGCCAGCGCGCGAGAACGACCTTCTGTTGATTGCCACCCGACAGTTTGGAAACCTGTTCGTCGAGGTCGGGCGCCTTGATCGACATCTTTGCTGCAAGCGGTGAGACGATCTCCAGTGCCTTGCGCCGATTGAAGAAGCCGAAGATCGACGTTCTGTCGGGCACGCACAGCGAGGCATTGTCAAGAATGCTTCGGAACAGCAGCAGCGCCTCGTGCTTGCGGTCTTCCGGGGCAAAGCCGATGCCCGCCACGATCGCCGCATGCGGACTGTTAGGGCCAACGGGCACCCCATTCATCATTATGCTTCCGTCGAGACGCCTGTCATAGCCGACAATCGCCTTTGCCAACTCGGATCGGCCCGCACCCATAAGGCCGGCAATGCCGAGCACCTCGCCATGGCGGACCTTGAGGCTCACATCGGTGACGTGGTCGGTGGTCAGGCGCGTCACCTCCAGCAACGGTTGCCCCGATTGCCACGTCTCGCGCGTAAACAGATCTGCAATGTCGCGGCCGACCATGAGCTTGGCTATGGTCTGCTCGCTGGCACCGGCCGCGGGGGAATCATCGATCAGCCGGCCGTCCCGCAACACGACAATGCGATCCGCAAGGTCGATGACCTCGTTCAGCCTGTGAGAGATGTAGACGATCGAAGTGCCCTCTTCGCGCAGCCGGCGAATTACTGAAAACAGACGGCGCGCTTCGTCGTCGGTCAGCGACGAGGTCGGCTCATCAAATGCGATCAGCCGGCCGCCGGCACGGATGGCGCGCATGATTTCGATCATCTGGCGCTGTGCCGGACCGAGTGTGCTGCAGAGTTGACGCGGCCGCATATCCTGCTGCATGCCGAAGGTCGCAAGCACCTTATCGGTCTGCTCCTCGAGCCTGTGCCAGTCGAGCAGGACGCCTGCCAGCCGCGGCAGTTCGCCGACGAAAATGTTCTCGGACACGGTCAGGTTCGGAACGATCTCCGGCTCCTGATGGATGACGCGTATTCCGGCTCTGTGGCTGTCGCGCGGTTCGTTGAAAACGATCGGCGTGGCGCTATGCAGCACGGTGCCGGTGTCCGGTGCGAACACGCCCTCGAGAATTCGCATCATTGTCGACTTGCCGGCGCCATTCTCGCCAACCAGGGCAAGCACCTCTCCTGGCCGAAAGGCAATCGAGACATTGTCGAGCGCCTGCACGACGCCGAAGCGCTTCGAAATCCTATCGAGCGAGAAGAAATCCGATTGCATCAAAAGCTCATTCCCGAGGATCGATCCGTGTGTCTGCCGACGAACTGCCGGCCCGAAGAGCGTCATGCGCCCTGCGGCGCATGACGCATATCTGGTTCAATGGCAGAGCTTGGCTTTGTAGTCCGACGCAAAATTGTCGGCGGTGATGTATTCCGGGTCGGTGAAGGACTGAACGGGAAGCTTCGTTCCGTCCTTAATGGAGGCCAAGAGAATCTTCACCGCCAGCGCGCCATGATTTGCCGAATTGAGCCACATCGTGCCGCGGAAAGCCGAAGGCTTTCCCGATCCGAAGGCGTCGCAGGCGCGGCTCCCGTCGATGCCGATCCCCATGCCCTGGTCTGCGGAATAGCCGGCATTCTCCAGTGCTCGCGCACCACCCAGCACGCCATCATCGTTGCATGAATAGAATATCCAGTTCGTGACGCTGGGATTGGCCGTCAATGTGGTGGTCATCACATCGATGGCGTTGACCATCGTATTGTCGTAGGGGACACGAACGATGTTGCCCGGCTTGAAATCGGGCACCGCCTTCAGGAACGCTTCTTCCGCGCCCTTGTTGCGCTGCATGCAGGTATCGGCCTTGCGGTCCTCGATCGAGGCGATGCGCACCTCTTTGCCCGCCCAGCCCTCAGCCTTGTAGAGCTTGGCAAGCTCTTCGCCCACCCGCGCACCGATATTGTAGGCATTCATGCCGACATAGGGGACCTGGGTGCCATCCTGGTAGTAGATATCGTCGTCCACCGCCACCAAGGGAATTTTTGCGGCCTTTGCTTTCTCCGCGATGACCGGTCCCAGCGCCTTGTCGGGGACAACGATGGCGATGCCCTTCACGCCATCGCCGACCATCGTATCGAAGGTCGTGATCGTCAAATTGGCGTCGAACTGAACGTCCTGCGACACGAACGCGGCCCCTGCCGCCTCAGCCGCTTTCTTGGCGCCGCCGACTTCGGCGACGAACCATGGGTGGTCTCCCATCTTGTTGATGTAACCAATCTTGATGTCATCTGCGCTTGCTGCGCCACTCATCAGTCCGGCAGCCAGTGCCGCAAATGTCGCCAAAGCCTTTGTTGTGGTTTTCATGAAGATCCTCCCTGAGCTCAATGGTGGTTGCTAGTCGTGGTAGAGAACCGAGCGCCCACCATCGATGGTGATCGTCTCGGCATTTATGAACGGCGCTTCGTCCGAAGCGAGGAAAACCGCCGTCATTGCAACCTCGTCCGGCCGGCCAATACGCTTGGGCGGATGGAGGTCGTAGGCTCGCCGCTTCTCCTCGGCGGGGTTCGGGAATGTGTTCCAGTAGGCTTCCGCGATCGGCGTCTCGATATAGCCGGGGGCTATCGCGTTCACCCGGATGCCGCGTGCGGCATATTCGATGGCCAGCGAACGGGTGAGGCCCAAAAGTGCATGCTTGGCGACCGGATACGGGAACGTATGGGGAATGATCTGGAACGCGTGACAGCTCGCTATGTTGACGATGGACCCCGAGCCCTTCGCCAGCATCGTCGGCAAAACCGCCTTGGCGCAGAACCACGCGGCCTGGAGGTCGAGCTTGAGGCAGCGCTCCCATTCCTCATCCGGCATCATCAATGGTTCGTAGAAGACGTTGGCACCGGCATTGTTGACCAGAATGTCGACCCCGCTATAGGCCGTGATCGTCCGCGCGATCATGTCCGCGACTGCGGATGCTTCGGTGACGTCCGTCTCGATGAACAGGGCGTCCGCGCCCTGGGCACGCAATTCGTCGGCGACCGCTTTCCCGCTTGCCGCATTCAGTTCAGCAATGACGGTCTTTGCCCCATGTGTTGCAAAGGCGCGGGCGGTGGCAGCACCGATGCCTTGGCCAGCGCCCGTGATGATTGCGATCTTTCCTTGCAGCCGTCCTGCCATTGCATTCACCAGTCGACCACGGTGCCGTCCGGCATAACGGCGTTGCGGGCATGCAGCACTTCCTGCTTGAAGGGGTGGCGCGCGATCACGTCCTCATTGACGGTGACGCCAAGGCCCGGCAGTTCGGGCAGATCCCAGCGGCCGGGTTTACGCTGAATTGGCCACATGACGACGTCGTCGTACCAGGCGACGGCACCGGACATCTCCTCCTGAATGACAACGTTTGGCGTCGATATGCCGAAATGAAGAGCAGCCACACCGGCGATCGGACCGAGCGGGTTGTGCGGTGCAAGGCCGATGCCTGCGGTTTCCGCCATGGCCGCGATCTTCTTTGCCTCGAGCAGACCGCCAGTGTGGCAAATATCAGGCTGGGCAATGTTGAAGGCGCGGGCTGCGATCGAGTGTGTGAATTCGCGGCGCCCGATCAGCCGTTCGCCGGACGCGATCGGCACGGCCGATCGCGCCGTAATATGCGCCAGTCCGGCAACATCTTCGGGTGGAACGGGCTCTTCCGCGAACATGATGCGGGCCGGCTCGATTGCCTTGAGGTAATCCATCGCCGCGTTAACCGATGAAGGGCGGCCGTGGAAATCGACCATGATGTCGATATCCGGGCCTACCGCCTCGCGAAGTGAGCCGACCATATTGGCAACGGAGTCGACTGCCTTTGCGGGCGATACGTAGTGGGTGTAGGGAATGCAGACGACCTTGACGGCATCGTAGCCTGCTTGCGTCACGATACGTCCGCGTTCCACCATGGCATCCGCGGATCCGGTCTCATAGACCGCCTTCATGTCCCCGAGGCCGAGATGCGTATAGGTGCGCAGATAGTCGCGAACCCGGCCGCCCAAAAGGCGCCAGACTGGGACGCCCAATGACTTGCCCAGGATGTCCCAGAGCGCGATCTCGATGCCGCTGACGGCGGACATTCCCTCGACGCCGAGGCGCCAAAAGCCGTGCCGCGTAAGTATCTGGTAGCACTGCTCCACATTGCGCGGATCTTGCCCGATGAGCAGGGCCTCAAGGTCCTGAAGCGCCCCAACGATGGCTCGGGTCTTCCATTCCAGCGTTGCCTCACCCCAGCCAAACAAGCCGGGCTCGTCGGTTTCGACGCGAACGAAGACCCAGTTGCGCATTTCCGCATTGCAGACGCGCGCCTTGATGGCCGTGATTTTCATTGGTCCTCCCAGACCTGCCGTCTTTTTTCGAAGCAATATGTATGATTTATTATGAATAATATGGACGAGTCAAGCGCAACGTCGATGTGGACCAGCGCCGTCAAGGAACTGGTCCTCAGGAGGATCGGGCAATTTTCGATCAATGCTTGTTCGCGGATGGAAAGGCTGTCAGCCGCCGATCTGCGAACATCGCGGGAAAGGCGCGGCTAAATCACCGCGCAGACCGTTTTCGTCTCGAGATAGTTCTCCAGGCCCGGTGCGCCGTTCTCATAACCCCAACCGGATTGCTTGTGGCCGCCTTTCGGCAACTCCGGCGAGAAGTAGGAATGGCAATTGATCCAGACGGTGCCCGACCGGACACGTGCGGCAAGGCGATGCGCAGTGGAAAGGTCGCGGGTCCAGACGCTTGCGGCGAGGCCGTAGGGCGAGTCGTTCGCATGGCTTACCGCCTCCGCGACATCGGCAACGACCGGGCCGAAGATTTCCTCGCGCATCATGCGCGTGTCCGGGCGGACGCCGGTGACCACAGTCGGCTCGAAGAAGTTGTCGAAGCGCCGGCCACCGGTGATGATCTCGGCGCCGCTGGAAGCACCATCGCCGACATACAAGGCGACGCGCGCAGCCTGAGTTCCGTTGACCAGCGGACCAAGGTCGGTATCCAGGTCAAGCCCGTGTCCGAGACGCAGCTTTCGCGCCTCTTCCGCCAGACCCTCCACCAGACGGTCGTGGATCGAGCGATGCGCATAGATACGCGAGCCGGCGAGGGACGAACTCGACGACGGCGACGGCATCCTTCAGAAGATCGTCTACTCCGCTTCCAAGGCCAACATCGCGTCGGTCTGGGTCGGCGGGAGAGCTGTTCTCGCCTAAGCCGACAGGAGGCTGTGCCGAGAACCAGAATGGATATCAGTATTCGCCGACGTCGATGACAGCCTGGGCAAAGGCTTGCGGGGCTTCTTGAGGCAAGTTGTGGCCGATACCGCCGGTGATGATCCGGTGCGTGTATCTGCCCAAGAATTTCTTGGCGTAGGAACTGCTGTCGGGATGGGGTGCGCCATTGGCATCACCCTCAAGGGTAATGGTCGGCACTGTGATCACGGGAGCTTCGGCCAGCCGGTTTTCCAGACCGTCATATTCCGGCTCGCCCAGCGCCAGGCCGAGCCTCCAGCGGTAATTGTGAATGACGATGCTGACGTGATCCGGGTTGTCCAGGGCTGCGGCGCTGCGCTGGAAGATGTCATCGTCGAAATTCCACCGCGGCGAAGCGAGTTGCCAGATGAGTTTGGCGAAATCGCGCGTGTATTTCTCGTAGCCGGCGCGGCCGCGATCCGTGGCGAAGTAATAGTGATACCACCATTGAAGCTCCGCCACCGGTGGCAGCGGCACCATGCCGACCTGCTGATTTCCGATGAGATAGCCGCTCACCGAGACGATCGCCTTGCAACGCTCAGGCCAGAGGGCGGCAACGACATTGGCCGTTCGGGCGCCCCAGTCGCAGCCGGCGATCGTGGCCTTTTCGATCCCCAGCGCATCCATCAGCGCAATCGTATCCGCGGCGAGCGCCGACTGCTGGCCGTTGCGCATCGTCTCGTCCGACAGGAAGCGGGTAGTGCCGTAGCCGCGCAGGTAGGGCACGATCACGCGGTACCCCTTTGCGGCAAGCAAAGGAGCGACGTCGGTGTAGGTGTGAATGTCATAAGGCCAGCCATGAAGCAGGATCACAGGGGCACCTTCGGCCGGCCCCAGCTCCGCATATCCGACGCTCAGTTTTCCGGCATTGACCCGTCTGAGCGAGCCGAATGATTTCTGCGTGGCTTGCGTTGCAGATGCCCTCGCCTCGACCATCCAAGTGGCTGCCGGCGCGCTCAAGCCGAGTTCGGTGGCGGCGAACGTCATTGCTGTTGCACCAACAATGCGCCGGCGGCGATGATCGACCGTCTCGGGAGCCTTACTCGCATTCATGATGAAGCCTCTATGATGACCAACAAGCGGGAACGACTAGACCGCCGCCACACCGGCCGACAGGAAATATTGGGCTTATTTCGACGGTGACTGCGGCGAATCCAGGATTGTAACCACTCCGCCAGGGGGCCGTGCGGCGAGCCCTGACTGAATGTCGGTAAGGTCCAGCGTTTCCTCGATTTCCTTCCGGAGAAATTCGAGACGTAGGCCACCCCCGCGCTTGGAAGCGGCTGGATGTAGCATCCGCAGGAACGGCAGCATGAGAATGACTCCTGATCTTCTGTTGGGGCGAGCGGATATGTTGCGTCTGATCTTATGCTCGGAGCCGCCCGCGGCTTCAGACGAGGCCCTCACGATCCATTGCGATGCGCACGGCCGGTCGGGCAGCCATTCGGGCGCGAAGCGCTTGCAAAGGCGCGGGAACAGGGACGTGGAAGCGGGCCGCCCAAAGCAGCATCACGAAAAGATAAAAATCCGCGACGCTGGGTTTGTCGCCGAACAGATAGTCGGTCTCGAGCCCGTCAGCGAAGAACTCGAGTTGGCTCGTAATCGTCGCGCTCGCCTTGGCCTTTTCGGCATCGCTGCTTTGGTGCCACATCGGCTTGAAGCTTCGGTGTATTTCAGTTGAGACGTAGGTCAGCGCTTCGAGAAGGCGGGTACGGCCCAACGGCCCCGCCACTCCCAGTGGCGGGTATTGCGACGCAATCCAGTCGAGGACGGCGATATTTTCCGTCAGCGTTTCGCCGCTATCCAGCACGAGGGCCGGAACGTAGCCCTTGCGCGTGACGGTAGTGAAATCATCCCCGGAGCCCGTTCGTTTGGTCTTGAGGTTCACGCTTTCGCGCTCGAAGGAAACACCCGCTTCTTCCAGTGCGATGTGGTCCGCTAGGCTGCAGGCGAGAGGGCTGTAATAGAGTTTCACCGCTTTTCCCTTTTTCTGAACCCGATTGAATCGCGCTGGTCCTCGCCGGGCGGAAAACCTGCCACGCGAGACAGCCGCCCCAGAAACTCGCACCTGGCGGAGACCACGACTGCGACACCGACAGCTAGACGTGCCTATGCCGAGGTATGGTCGGGCTGAAGTTCGGGATCGCTGCGCGCAATGCCGGACGCGCATTCCAGCTCAGTGGCCGACGGTTATCTGGAGGAATCCATAACCTTCCATGATGGCGTCATCGACAGCCCGGCCAGTCCTTCGCTCAGGGAATCCTAAACGAAAGTATTGGACGCACGTGCCGTTGGCACGATGGCTCACACCCGGCCACGGCAGGCATATTCCGCGCGGCATGAGCAGACTGGAAAGGCGAAAGCCGTGGCCTGCTTTTGCTCGATTGCCACCAACGCGATGACGCAGCTTCCAACAACAGGAGTCGCCATCATGGCCGACCTTTCCGAAACCTCCACAGCCGAGCACACATTGCGCGTCGAAGTGCCCGCCGCGATCGAGGTCGACGTCTCCTCGCTGACGCCGGGAACGTCGCTGATCGTCGACTGGCACGGCAAGCCGGTGGTCGTACGCAACCGCACTGAAAAAGAGAGGAAGGACGGCCAGGCAGTCAGTCTCGCCGAGCTCAAGGATCCAATCGCCCGCAACGCCAACCTGCCGGCCGATGCGCCGGCAACCGACGCCAACCGAACCACGCCGGGCAAGGAAGCCTGGGTTGTGATGGTCCAGGTCTGCACCCATCTCGGCTGCATCCCGCATGGCCAGGAAGGCGATTTCGGCGGTTGGCTCTGCCCCTGCCATGGTTCGCAATACGACACCGCCGGCCGCATCCGGAAGGGGCCGGCACTCGAGAACATGGCGGTACCGGTGTTTCAATTCGTTTCCGACACTAAGATCCGCATCGGTTGAGGCGGGTGCATTTCGATGAGCGGCAACAAACACTCGACCTATACGCCCAAAACCAGAATCGAACGTTGGTTCGACGCCCGCCTGCCGCTGCCGCGGCTGGTGCACGACAGCTTCATCGTCTATCCCGTCCCGCGCAACCTGAACTACGCCTATACGTTCGGCGGCATTCTCACGATCATGCTGGTTTCACAGATCCTGACCGGCATCGTGCTGGCGATGCATTACGCACCTGATACGGGCTGGCCTTCAATTCGGTCGAGCAGATCATGCGCGACGTGAATTCGGGCTGGCTGCTGCGCTATCTCCATTCCAACGGGGCGTCGTTCTTCTTCATTGCCGTCTACATCCATATCTGTCGTGGGCTCTACTATGGTTCGTACAAGGCGCCGCGTGAGTTGCTGTGGGTGCTCGGTTGCACCAACCTCCTGCTGATGATGGCGACGGCCTTCATGGGCTACGTGCTGCCTTGGGGACAGATGTCGTTCTGGGGCGCTACTGTCATCACCAACTTCTTCACGGCCGTCCCACTGGTCGGCGACTGGCTCCAGCAGCTTTTGCTCGGCGGCTTCGCGGTCGATAATCCGACGCTGAACCGCTTCTTTGCGCTGCATTGAGGCTTTTTTGTCCGACAGGAGAAGCCAATGACAGCAGCGTCCAATTCACTTGGCGAAAAGGGCGCGGCGCAGTACGTCACGCGTTTCAGATAGGCCGGAGGAAGACGCAACGTGACCAGATCGTCGATCGGCTAGGGCATCCTCGGTTCCGGCATGATGGGCCGCGAGCATATCCGCAACATCGCCCTGTTGCGCGACGCGCATGTGGCCGCGATCTTCGAGCCGGACCCCTGCATGTTGGCGGCATCGCTGGCGATGGCGTCGGGCGCACGGTCGGCGGCATCGATCGCCGAACTGCTGGCCATAGACGAGGTAGACTGCGTCTTGATTGCCGGCCCCAACCACCAGCACCTCGGTCAGATGGAGCAGATCGCCGCACTTCGACCACTGCCGGTGCTGGTGGAAAAGCCGCTCTTCACCGAGGCCGCTGACGAGGGGCGGATCGCGGCGCTGAAAGCTCGGCTTCCGCTCGTCTGGGTGGCCATGGAATACCGCTATATGCCGCCCGTCGCCGCATTTGTCGAGCAGGCGCGCCACGCCACCGGCGGCATCCGCATGCTGACGGTCCGCGAGCACCGCTTCCCGTTTCTGGCCAAGGTCGGCGACTGGAACCGCTTCAACCGCAACACCGGCGGCACGTTCGTCGAGAAGTGCTGCCACTTCTTCGACCTGATGCGGCTGATCCTCGGATCCGGCCCCGTCCGCGTGATGGCCAGCGCTGGACAGGCCGTAAACCATCTCGACGAACGCTATGGCGGTGAGAGGCCGGATATCCTTGACCATGGCTATGTGCTGGGTGATTTCGCGAGCGGCGCGCGCGCCATGCTGGAACTGTGCATGTTTGCCGAGGGCAGCCGCTACCAGGAGGAACTCTGCGCTGTCGGCGGCGACGGAAAGATCGAATGTCTGGTGCCCGGACCAGGCCGTTTCTGGCCGACCCACCTTGGCCCTGCGCCAGTGCCCCAGTTGATCGTCAGCCCGCGCAATCCGCCTGGACCACGACTGCTGGAGATTCCCGTCGATCCCCGGCTGCTCGAGGCAGGCGACCGTAATGGTTCGACCTATTTCGAGCACGTCCGCTTCACCGCTGCGGTGCGCGGACAGAGCAAGGTGGAAGTGACCTTGCAAGACGGCTGGTGGGCCGTCGTCATGGGTCTCGCCGCGCAGAGATCGGCCGGCGAAGGCCGCGCCATCGAACTCGCCGGTGAATTCGCGTTGCCGACCTAGGCCGACCACGCATTCACCGGACCAGCGAGTCAGATGCGCCGACCAGTTTCGGCGTCGAACAGATGCGTACATGCGCGGTCGATTTCGATCCGCACCCCTTCGCCTTGCTTGAGCGCAAGCCTTTCTCTGAACAGGCAGGAGATTTCTTCACCGGAGCAGTCGACCCTGGCGAAGATTTCCGAGCCGGTCGCCTCGAGAAGCGTGACCGTGCCCGGCATGCCCCGCCCGGTTGCCCGGATATGTTCCGGTCGAATGCCGTAGACGAGTTCGCGTCCCGCGGCATCCGCCGGCTGGGCGCCTTCCGGCAACGGCAGGATCAACCCGCCGGCGCTGCGGAACACGCCCTCCTCGATGCGTCCGGCGATGAAGTTCATGGCGGGCGAGCCGATGAAACCGGCAACGAAGAGGTTGGCCGGATGGTCATAAAGGTCCAGCGGCGCGCCGATCTGCTCGACCAGGCCGTCATGCAGCACGACGATCTTGTCGGCCATCGTCATGGCCTCGATCTGGTCGTGCGTGACATAGATCGTCGTCGTACCCAGCCGCTGGTGCAGGGCCTTGATTTCGCCGCGCATCTGGACGCGCAACTTGGCATCGAGGTTGGAGAGCGGCTCGTCGAACAGGAAGACCTGCGGGTCGCGTACGATCGCGCGACCCATGGCGACGCGCTGGCGCTGGCCGCCCGAAAGCTGGCGCGGATAGCGGTCAAGCAGCTTTTCCAGGCCGAGAATGCCGGCTGCCTTCCTGACCCGGCCAGCGGTATCGGTCGGGTCGGCTTTCTTGATCTTGAGGGCAAAGCCCATATTGTCGGCCACAGTCATATGCGGATAGAGCGCATAATTCTGGAACACCATGGCGATGTTCCGGTCCCGTGCCCGCAGATTGTTGACCATACGCTCGCCGATGGCGATCTTCCCGCCGGAGATCGTTTCAAGCCCCGCAATCATCCGCAGCAGCGTTGACTTTCCGCATCCCGACGGGCCGACCAGGATGACGAATTCGCCATCGGCGATATCGACGCTGACGTCGTGAATGATCTTGGTAGCCCCGAAGGCCTTCTGCACGTTGTTGATCGTTACCGATGCCATTGTATCTTTCCCAGAAAAGAGTGATGTCAGGGCGCGCCCTCAGCCGCCCTTGATGGCGCCGGCGGTCAGCCCCGCGACGATCTGCCTTTGCGCGAACATGGTCAGGATCAGCACCGGTAACGTCACCACCAGCGCCGCCGCGGCGAGCGGCCCCCAGCTGACCTGCTCGTAGGACAGCATGTTGTAGACGGCGACCGGCAGGGTGCGCGTCTCACGGCTGGCGAGCACCACGCCGAAGACGAAATTGTTCCATGAGAAGATCACGGACAGGATGAAGGCGACGACGATGCCCGGCTTGGCGATGGGCAGGGCAACCAGCCGGAACACCTGCCAGGAGCTGGCGCCGTCGATGTTGGCCGCCTCTTCCAGTTCCATCGGCGTGGTCTCGAAATAGCCGATCATCACCCAGACCACTATCGGTACCGTCACTACCAGGTGGATGATGATCTGCGGCCACAGCGTGCCGAGGATCCCGATCCATTGGAACAGCAGAAACAGCGGGATGAGATACGATAGTCCGGGCGTCATGCGGGCGATCATGATGACGACCGCCGACCGTTCAGCCTTGAGCCGTGCGATGCCATAGCCGGCCGGTACGCCGATCAGCAGCGCCAGCAAGGTTGCCGTGCCGGTCACCAGAACCGAATTCCAGAGATAGAGCAGGAAATTGTTCTCCTCGAACACCTTTACATAGTTCGACCAGGCGAAGCGTTCGGGGATCAGGATCGGCGGATAGGCACCGTTGTCGATCTCGAATTTCAGCGACAGCGAGATCATCCAGAGGAAGAACAGGATCGCCGGCGAGACGAAAATCAGGGCAGCGAAAAACAGACCGATCTGGTTGAGCAGCCGTGAACTCATCTATTTGCCCTCCGTATCGATCCACTGCGAGCGTTGGCGCAGCATCAGCAGGACAAACGACAGGGCCACGATGACAATGAAGAACACCACGGCCATGGCCGAGCCGTAGCCGATATCGTAGTAGGAGAAGGCGGTGTTGTAGAGATAGATGTTGATGGTCTCCGACGCCGTTCCCGGCCCGCCCTGTGTCATCGCATAGATGATGTCGAAGCTCTTCAAGGCATCGATGGTGCGGATGATGACCGCGATCATCAGGAACGGCGCGATCATCGGCAGAGTGAGATAGCGGAATTGCTGCCAGGCATTGGCGCCGTCGATCTCGGCGCTTTCGAAGGGCTCGCGCGGCACCGAGGCCAGCCCGCCAAGCACGATCAGCATGACCAGCGGCGTCCACTGCCAGGTCTCGACCGCAACCAGCGACGGGATGACCGTGTTGGCATTGAATATCCATTCCTGAGCCGGGATGCCGACCAGCGACAGCAGGTAGTTGAGCACGCCAAGCTGAGGATGGAACATCATTGTCCAGACGAGTGCCACGGCAACGGGCGTCGCCATCATCGGCATGACGAAGACGCCGCGCAGCAACCCGCGCAGCGGAAACCTGGCGTCGAAGATCAGGGCGGCCAGAGTGCCCAGGAGCATCGGCGCTGCAACCGAGAGGAAGGTGTAGGTCAGTGTATGAACAAGGGATTCCCAGAACCGTGGGTCGCTGGCCAGGCGGAGATAGTTTTCCATCCCGGCAAAGCTTCGCGACTGGCCGAGCGTCCAGCGGTTGACGCTCATCCACAGGGTGAAAGCCCAGGGGAAGACGATGACGGCGCCGACGACGACGAGTGCGGGGACAACGAAGGGCCAGTAGTTGGGAGCCAGCCGGATCGTCTGGCTCCCGTCGATAACCGGCATCGTCACCCCGGTCTGTTCTGGGGTGGTGGCCGACATCAGCCCTGCTCGCTCCTGTCGAGAACCGGCTGGAACTGCTCGGTGGCCTTCTTCAGCTCCGCGGCGGGATCGGCGCCGGCAATCATGTTGGTCAGCGCCACGCCATAGATGTCGCGGAATTCGGTGACGGGGATGATGACCGGCAGCGCCAGCCGGCTGATATTGCCCGAGCCGACCACGGCATCAAGCCAGCTTGCCGGCATGGTGACGCCTTCGCGCACCTTGGGATCTTCCAGCACGGATTTGCGAAACGGAACACCGGCGCCGGCCTGCAACAGCCGCGCGCCCATGGTTGGCGATACCGCCCACTGGCAGAACAGATAGGCGGCCTCCTTCTTCTCGCTGGCGGCGGTAACGCCAATCCCGTCGCCGAAGGTGCCTGAGGCATGCGCCTTGGGACCCTTGGGCATCACGCCGTAACCGACCTTGCCCACCACCCTCGATTTTTCCGGATTTTCCATCGGGGGGGCAAAGCCCACGCCGTCGAGCCACATGCCGATCTTGCCCTGCAGGAAGGCAGACTGTGCTTCGGCCCAATTGAACCCGGTAACGCCCGGAGGGGCGGACTTGGTCATCAATCTTTGATAGAGCGCGGCAGCCTCGATCGCCTCGGGAGCCTCGGTGCGCAGCTTGCCCTTGTCATCTAGCGGCGTCATGTCGTAGCCGAGCATCAGCGACGTCCACACCGGCGTGTTTGCGTTCTTGAGCCCGCGGGCGACGAAGCCGTA
This sequence comes from Mesorhizobium sp. M1428, assembly GCF_040317515.1. Lineage (NCBI taxonomy): Bacteria > Pseudomonadati > Pseudomonadota > Alphaproteobacteria > Hyphomicrobiales > Phyllobacteriaceae > Mesorhizobium > Mesorhizobium sp. M1428. Next base: position 69,404 of record NZ_JAMYKT010000015.1, on the reverse strand, counting down.
TGTATTGGTCGACGGGTCGGTCAGCGCTTCGGCAGCGGCCACCAGTTGCTCGAAGGTCTCGGGGTATTTGAGGCCCTTGGCCTCGAACAGCTCCTTGTTCCAATAGAGGATCCAGTAGTCCACCGAGAACGGTAGCGAGCGCAGCACGCCCTGGCCGTCCTTGGCAAACAGCATGCCGGCTTCGGCGAAGTCGCTTTCGACAAGCGCCGGGTCGGTGAGCGACGGATCGGCGAGGTAGCCGGCGATGTCGGCTAGCCACCCACCCTTCTCGAACTGGCGCTTCTGCACGTGGTAGCTCAGATGCACGACGTCGAAGCTCGGCTTGCCCGAGCTCAATTCGATCACCGTCTTCTGGCGCTGCTGCTGCTCGGGCGTGGCCTCGGCATTGACCTTGATGCCGGTCAGTTCCTCGAACTCGGCGAGATATTTCAGGATCGTGTCGCTGCGCGGGCTTTTCACCAGATTGACGTCAAGCGTCGTCCCGGCAAAGCGTTTCCAGTCAACGCCTGCGGCAAAGCCGGGGCGAAGCCCCACAAGGCCGGCAGCGGTGAGCGCTGCGGTTCCGGCAAGGAGTTGCCTCCTGGTTGGGTTGAACAGATTGGACGACATTTCTTCCTCCCGGTTGCTGTCGTTGTGGATGCGCCGCGAACCGCGGCGCGGCTATATTTCCTCAGATCTGGAGCGCCAGCCGGCGCGCATTGTCGATATGCAGACTGATCGCTTCAACCGCTTTTTGCGGATTGCGGCTCTCCATGGCTTCGATGACTGCCAAATGCTCGCGCATCACCGGCACCACACGGCCGTCGATGCGGAAACGTTCCTGGTGGATCAGCCGGATTTTCACCGAGTTGACCAGATAGGCTTTGGCGATAATCTCGTTGCCGAGCGCATTGATGAAGGTGTCGTGCATGGCCCAGTCGATGTTCTGGGCCTTGGCTTCCATTTCCGGCGTCGGCGCCTGTCCCAGAGCTTGAGCCAGCATCTCCTCATGTTCGCGCCGCATGCTGGCAAGTTCGGCGTCAGAAGCGCTGGTCGTGAATAGCGCCACTGCCTCGCGTTCCATGAACAATCGAAACTGAAACGCCTCGCGGATCAGATTGATATCGATATGCGCGATTTGCATGCCGCGCTGCGGGATGGTGGTCAGCAGTCCCTCGGCCTCGAGACGCGGGACGATCTCGCGAATGGCACCCAGCGGCAGCCCGGTGAAAGCGACCAGTTCGCGCTGTGACACGAACTGCCCCGGCCGCAGATCACGGGCTAGCAAATGCCGCGTGAAGCTGGCATAGGCTTTCTCCCGGAGAGTGATCGGTTCGCTGCCGTCTTCCACTTCAGCTCGCTTCCTTGTCGGTCAGCCCGGCCTTGTCGGTCAGGCGGCCTCTGTCGCAAACAGCCTGTCGTAGGCAGCGGCAAGCTGCCGCTGTCCTTGCGGATCGATCGCCTCCAGGGGCGGGCGGACCGCCAGCCAGCGCTCGTCGCCGGTCTTGCGCGCGACCATGACCTTCACCGCCGGCGTGACCGGGTATTTGAGCAATTCGAGCACGAAGTCCTCGACGCGTGAGTCGTCGCGGCCCTCTTCGACCATTGCGCGGATTTCGCCGGTAACAAAATTAGCCATGCCGGAAATCGCACCCTGTCCGCCACGGCGCACGCTTCTCGCCAGATGCCGTTCGTCGCCGATGAGGATCACCAGATCGCCGTGCGCTTCAAGCAGCGCCTCACTGTAGCTCCAGTCCCCGCCGGAATCCTTCACCCCGGCCACCACAGCGGGAAAAGCGGTGCGCAGCCGGCCGATCAGCCCAAGCGGAAGCGGCACCATGGTGACTGAGGGGATGTTATAGAGGAGCACGTCGCGCGCCAGCGAACCGAGTGCGGTGAAGACGGCGGAAAACCAACCGAACAGCCCGTCCTCGCCGACATTCTTGAAGTAGCTCGGCGGGGCGAGCAGAATGTTGCGAACGCCGCGCTGTAAAGCGTGCCGGGCCTGATCGGCGGCATCTTCGGCTGCATCGACCAGCACTCCGGCGACGAGCTGATGTGCCGGAATACCGGCCGCCAGCATGGCGTCGGTGACGATCCGCCGCTCGTCGGTGCCAACCGAGGCCCCTTCGCCAGTGGTGCCGAACAGCGTCACGCTGCTGCAGCCGGCGCCAAGGCAGGCTCGGGCGTGCGCGATCATCGGCGCGAGCGCTATCTTCCCCGACGGGTCGAAGGGTGTGGTCAGGGCAACCGAAAGACCAAAGCGGGAAGCCAATGCGATCTCCGTTGAAATCAATGTGCACGTAGTGTTAGCATGCTAACATGTCAGATGTAAACTGGTGATCTTGCCAACTCGGCATCGCCCAACGGCACTGCCGCGGCAGCGCCATCGCCGATCATTTCCACCACTCGAACATTACATATGCAGCTGTCCCTGAGCCTCTGCGGGATTGGCTGGACGAGGCAGCCTAAGTTCGATCAAGTGGCGACGAGGTGGCCGTCGCCAACATCTTCAAGCTTGAGTTTCCGGGGCTCCTCACCGATGCGCCGCACAGCGCTTGGAATTTCGCTGTCCAAACGGGCGAACCGGGCGCGGCGCTGGCCTGGATCGGGAACCGGAACGGCTTCGATCAGCCGCTTTGTGTAAGGATGGCACGGGTTGGAGAAGATCTGGTCGCAGGTGCCCATCTCGACGATCTGCCCCAGATACATTACCGCCACGCGATCGGAGATGTTCTCCACCACTGCCATATCGTGCGAGATGAAGAGATATGCGACGCCGAATTCGCGCTGCAGCTCCTTCAGCAATCTTAACACGCGCGCCTGCACCGACACGTCGAGGGCAGAAATGCTTTCGTCGGCAATGATCAGCTTCGGTCGCAGCGCCAGCGCCCGTGCAATGCAGATTCGCTGGCGCTGCCCGCCGGAGAATTCGTGGGGGTAGCGCTCCATCTGGTCAGCGGAGAGGCCGACGCGTTCGAACAGGGCGGCGATCTGGGCATGCCGTTGCTCTCTGTCGCCGAGGCCGTGGATCAGCAGAGGCTCGGCGACGAGATCGCCTACTCGCATGCGCGGGTCGAGGGACGCGAAGGGATCCTGAAAGATCATCTGCACATTGCGGCGCACAGCCTTGCGCTCCTTGCGGTTGAGCGCCGACAAGTCGTGGCCGCCGATTGAAATGCTGCCGGTGTAGGGCACCAGCCCGGCGATCGCCTTGGCTGTCGTCGACTTGCCGCAGCCCGATTCGCCGACCAGCGACAGGGTTTCGTGCGGCGCGATCGAGAAACTGACGCCTTCGACCGCGTGCACCCTGCGGTCAACGCGGCCGAAGAAGCCGCCGTGCAGGTCGAAGCGGACGTGAAGATCGCTGACAGATATAAGCTCGGCCGGCATGTTGGTGGCATCTTGTCGGTCTTCGGCCGTCCGTCCGCCGCCGATACGCGGCACGGCGACCAGAAGCTCGCGTGTATAGTCGGCCTGCGGGCGATTGAAGATGTCAGCCGCCCTGCCCTGCTCGACCATCCGGCCGTCGCGCATGATGATGACGCGGTCCGCCATCTCGGCGACGACGCCCATGTCGTGCGTGATCAGGATAACGCTGGTGCCGTGCTCGCGCTGCAGGTCGCGCAGCAGCTCCAGCACCTCGCCCTGAACGGTGACGTCGAGGGCGGTCGTCGGTTCATCGGCGATCAGCACGTCCGGGTTCAGGGCCAGAGCCATTGCAATCATCACGCGCTGGCGCATGCCGCCTGAGAGTTCGTGCGGATAGTGCTCGAGCCGCCGTTCGGCATCCGGAATTCGGACTGCCTTCAGCGCCTCGAGCGCCCTCAGCCGCGAGTAGGAGCGCGACAGCGAGGTGTGTGCCTCGATCGCCTCCGTGAGCTGACGGCCGATGGACAGAACCGGATTGAGCGATGTCATCGGTTCCTGAAAGATCATGGCAATACGGTTGCCGCGGATGCGGCGCATGCCGCTCTCGCTGAGAGCCGCGAGATCCTGATCGCCGAGCCGGATGGAGCCTGATCCGATGCGTGCCGCCGGCTGCGGCAGCAAGCCCATGATGGCCAGCGCCGTCATCGACTTGCCGGAACCGGACTCGCCGGCAATGCAAAGCGTTTCGCCGCGCATCAGGCCGAATGTTAGGTCGGAAACGACGTCGCGCTCGCCCTCCTCGCCACGCACGGCGACGCTCAGACCTGAGACGCTGAGTACCGGCCTGATGGAGCCACTCTCCGCGGCGGCCTGCCCGGATCGTTTGATGTCCTCCACGTTCATTCAAAGACGCAGCGGGGGAAGTAGAACGAAACCACCCAGTTGGGCATGTCGACGATCTCGCTGATGCGCAGGTCGCCGCAAACCGAGACGAGCATATAGGCATCTACCGGATCCATCCCGTAGCGGCCGGAGAGCAGGTCGATCATCTGGGAGACGGCGCTCCTGGCGCCGTCCATCAGATCCGGCCCGACACCGGTTGTCACCTCGTAGCCCTTGGTATCGAGATGCCGCGACACCGGACCGGGCGTTGTGAAACGCGGCGTCCGCAGCCGGGCATCCTTGACCAGATCGAGCGTCAGCACGGCGTTCATCGGGCTCTCGATCGCCGTGCCGCAGACCTCGCCGTCGCCTTGCGCGGCGTGCGTGTCGCCGACCGAGAACAACGCTCCCGCGACCTCTATGGGCAGGTAGAGCACCGCGCCGGCAGCGAGATCGCGGATATCCAGATTGCCGCCCACGCGCCGCGGCGGGACCACCGAATGCAGGCCCGGCTCAGCCGGGGCATTGCCGATGGTGCCGGCGAAGGGCTTGAGCGGCACCCGGCCGTTCTTGCCGAACAGCGCCGGTTCGAGCGAGGCGGCGTCGTAGTTCCAGATATTTAGTGCCGGTTGAGTGAAGTCATCCGCCAGCAGACCGAATCCCGGGATATTCGCCGTCCAGCCGAAGCCCGACGGCTTGAACGCCTCGATGGTGATTTTCAGGGCATCGCCCGGCTCCGCCCCGTCGACATAAATTGGCCCCGTGACCGGGTTCACCTTGGCAAAGTCGAGCAAGGCAACGTCGTCGACGGTGCTCTCCATCGTCAGCTGCCCGCCGGACGAGTCCAGGCACTGGAACTCGATCGTCGACCCTGGCGCCACCCGTTCGACCGGGACAAAGGAATTGTCCCAGCCGAAATGATGGTGGCGCCCGTGGATGGTGTAGTCGCAGTTATTGCACATCGGTCACATACACATTGTCGTAGTTGATCGGAATGTGGACCGGGTCGACATAGAGGTTGTCGGCGCCACCCATGCGAGCTGATTTCATGGTGAAACGCTGCTCGTTGAAGATCGGTGCCCAAGGCGCGTCTTCCATGATCTTGCCGTAGATCTCGCTCCACATCTTGGCGCGTTCGCCAGCCTTGGCCGGGTCGACGATGGAGTCGGCTTCGGCCGCCTTGGCGTCGAGCTCCTTGTTGCAATACCACGACCAGTTCCAGCCGCCCGGGACGGCACCAGCGCAGCCCAGGATCGGGCCGTAGAAGTTCGACGGATCGGGGAAGTCGGCGATCCAGGCCATGCCACCGGACCAGATCATCGGCGCGCCGGCCTTGTCGCCGCCGGCGGCGATGACGTTGGCCTGCGCGAGCGACTGGATACTGGCCTTGATGCCGACCGCCGCCAGATCCTGCTGAATGGCTTGCGCGATGCGCGGGTTGGGATCGGTGTTCATGGCAAACAGCTGTGTGTCAAATCCGTCGGGATGCCCGGCCTCGGCAAGCAAGGCCTTGGCCTTGGCCACGTCATAGGGATAGCCCTTGAATTCCTTGTCATAGCCAGGCATCGACGGCGGCAACGGCTGATTGGCCGGCACCGCACGGTTGTTGATCAGCTGGACGATACGGTCCTTGTTGATCGCCATGTTGACCGCCTGCCGTACCTTCACATTGTCGAAGGGCGCCATGGTGGTATTCATGGTGATATAGCCGGTGTGCAACTGGCCGCCCTCGACGACACGGGCCTTCTGCTCGGGATCGGCCATCACCTCTTGGAATTTCGCCGGCGGAATGCCGTCACCGGGAACGTCGATCTCGCCTTTCTGCAGCCGCAGCAGCGCCACGATCGGCTCCTGGCCGATCTCAAAGGTGATCTTGTCGAGATGCGGCAGACCCTTGTGCCAGTAATCCGGGTTGCGCTCGAAGACCACGCGCTGGCCGAGTGTCCATTCGGCGAGCTTGAAGGCGCCGGTGCCGACCGGATGCTTGCCGAAGTCCGCGCCGTATTTTTCGACCTCTTCCTTCGGCACGACATGCGAGAAGTTGATCGCCATGACATGCAGGAAGGTGGCGTCGGGCCGCGTCAGCTCGAACTTGATCGTGTAGGGATCGACGACGGTTATGCCGGCCAGGCTTTCCGCCTTGCCGGCAGCGACGTCGTCATAGCCTTTGATCGAGCCGAAGAAGCCGGCACCCGGGCTCTGTGTCTTTGGATTGGTGACCCGGTCGAGCGAATATTTCACGTCGTCGGCGGTCATCTCGCGGCCATTGTGGAACTTCACTCCCTGGCGCAGTTTGAAGGTGAAGGTCTTGCCGTCGCGCGCAATCTCGTAGCTCTCGGCAAGGTCGGGCCGCAGGTTGGTGGTGCCCGGCTCGTAGTCCATCAGCCCGTCGAACAAGCTCTTGATCATCGACCAGTTCTGCCAGTCATAGCCGATGGCTGGATCGAGCGTGGCGACGTCGTCCTTGTAGGTGATGGTGATCGCACCGCCCTGCTTGGCATTCGGATCGACGGCGTCTTCGGCGCGTACGCTTGTCATGCCAAGCACCAGCGCAAGCGCCGATGCCGCCACGGTCGATATCAGATATTTTCTCATGTCATGTTCCCTTCTCTGGTTTCTTGGTTTTCATCTGAGCTTGATGCGTGGATCGATGAAAGGTGCGACAGTGTCGGCCAGGAGATTGCCGAGCACGATGGCAAAGGCCGAAACCAGGGTGACCCCCATAATGATCGGAATGTCGATGCGCTGAATGGCCTGCCAGGCTAGCTGGCCGATGCCTGGCCAGCCGAACACGCTTTCGACAACCACGATGCCGCCCATGAAGATGCCGATGTCGATGCCGATCATGGCGATGACCGGCAGGATGGCGTTGGGCAGCGCGTGCCGGAAGATAATGGCGCTGCGTGCAAGACCCTTGGCACGCGCGGTACGCACGTAATCCTGGCGCAGCACGTCGATCATCGACGAGCGCATCATGCGGGCGTACCAGCCGGCGCCGAGAATTCCCATGGTCAGCGAGGGCAGCACCAGATGACGCCAGGTGCCGTAACCGCCGATCGGGAACCAGCCGAGCCGCACCGCGAACACATAAAGCAGCAGCAGGCCGACGACGAATTGCGGCGCCGAAACACTGACGAAGGAGGCGACCATCAGCGATTGGTCGGTGGCGGTGCCACGCTTGACGGCGGCGATGAGGCCCATCGTCAGCCCGATCACGACTTCGCAGGCAATGGCGCCGAGCATCAGCAGCAGGCTTGCCGGCAGCCGCGAGACGATAAGCTCCGTGACCTCCGAGCGCTGAATGTAGGAGCGCCCCAGATCGCCGCTGAGGAGGCTGGTCAGATAGTGCCAGTACTGGACGACGAAGGGCTGGTCGAGGCCGAGCTGCCGGCGGATGTTCTCGACCGTCTCGGGCGTGGCGCTGCGGCCGGCGATCTGGCGGACCGGATCGGCCGGCAGGAGGTAGAGCAGCGCAAAGGTGATCAGCGACACCCCGAGTAGGATGAGCACCGACTGGACAATGCGGCGGCCGAGATAGGCGATCATGCCCGCCCCCTTTGCGTCGGATCGAGGATGTCGCGCAGCGCATCGCCGACCAGGTTAAAGGCCAGCGCCAGCGCCAGGATCGCCGCACCGGGAAAGAAAACCAGCCAGGGCGCTGCCTGAAAATAGGTTTGGTTTTCGAAGATGATGTTGCCCCAGGAAGCAGTCGGCGGTTGCACCCCGATGCCGAGATAGCTGAGCGTCGCTTCCAGAAGCACCGTCGTCGAGATGCCGAGCGTGCCCCAGACGATGATCGTCGGCAAAAGGTGTGGCAGGATATGGCGAAACAGGATGCGTGGGGCGCTTGCGCCGATGGTGCGCTCGGCATCGATGAACTCGCGCTCGGAGAGCGAACTTGTCTCGGTGTAGATGACGCGGGCGGTCTGCACCCAGTTCACCAATGCGATCACCATGGCGACGATCCACAGGCTCGGCTGGAGCACCGCCGCTAGGCAGATTGCGAGCAGCAGCGCCGGGAAAGCCATCATCAAATCGGTGAAGCGCATAAGCGCGCTGCCGATCCAGCCGCGGAAATAGCCGGCGGTGATGCCGACCAGCGTGCCGATCAGAAGCGCCACGCCATTGGCGACGATGCCGATGATCAGCGACGTGCGCGCGCCGAAGAGAAGACGGGTCAGCAGGTCGCGGCCAAGCAGGTCGGTACCCAGCCAGAACTGGGCTCCCGGCGGCAGTGGCGCGCCTTCAAGCGTAAGCCCGTCAAACATCTGCTCATTCGGATCGTAGCCTGTCAGCCACGGTGCAAGAATGGCGCCGGCCAAGACAATGGCAATAATCCCGAGGCCGAGCAAAGCGAGAGGCCGTTTTAGCAGACGTCGCCAGACGCCGGCGCGAGGCTTGGCTGGCATACGCCCGGCGGCTGAAAGCTCACGCGCGACCGGATTGGTCATCGTCGCCTTCTTCTTGTGTCATCGCCACGATCCTGCGCGCGGCGTCCTCGACGCTGATTTGCCAGCTCATCGCCAGCGAGCGGAGCTGCGCATAGGCGCGGCCGTCCTCGGCGCCCTTCGATAAGACCTCCACGGCGCGTACGATGGTCTGGCGCTCCGCGACCCGCTGACGAAGCGAGGCAATCTCGCTGGCCAGAAGCTTGCGCGCCTCGAAACTCTGCCTTGCGATCAAAAGCGCGCTATAGACGCCGGCATTGCCGACCGGTTTCAGCAATTGGGCATCGGCCTTGTGCGACAGTGCCCATTCGACACGCCCCGGCGCCTCGGAGCCGATCAGCGCTATCAGCGGCATCGGTGCCTCGCCCGGTTTCCACGGAAATTGCTCGTCAAAGCCGAGGTCGACGTCGAAGAAGACGAAGTCCGCCGCCAAGGCTTCGGCCGGCAGTTCCGGCCAGAAGCCAATCGCCTCTAGGCCGATGGCCGACAATTGCCTTGTGATCGCCTGCACGGTCGGATGTGGACGATGCAGGACAAAAGCCCTGGCGCCTCCAAGGTTCGGGATACGCGCCATCTTGCTCACGACACTACCCGCAGGCGTGGCCGCCCGAACGTCTCCGTCCGGTCATAGCGGGAAAGGTAGGGATCGGGTGCCACGCCCTTCGTCAGCGTGACCGTTTTGAACGATGTTCCATCGATACGTCCGATCTGCACCGGCAAGGTAGTGTGCTGGGTTTGCGGGTCGATGGCGATGTCGCCCAGCGGCGTTCGAAATGATGTTTCGGCGAAGACCTTGGGAAGATCCATCCATTGCGCATCGGGGCTGCGGGTAAGGATCTCGGCGAGGGTGCGCACCGAGGCATAAGCCGCCGCCTCGAAGGATGAGGCAGGCATGACGGAAGACACTGAAGCCGCTCCGCGATCCACCTCCGAGATGTCGTGAAAATAGGGCCCAACGGACAGATGGCCATCGCCTGCCCCGTTGAGCGCCGGCAATTCGCATTCCGTGAGATTGCAGGACAGGATCGGGCAACGCTCCGGCCCGAAATGCGGGTCGCGCTGGCCAAGCTCGGCATAGGCAGCGATGAAGGCATAAGAAGAAGGGCCGATGAGATTGTTCAGAATGAAATCAGGTCTCGTCGCCTGTATCTCCGCGATCAGCCTCGCAACATCGACCTCGCCGAGCGGCAGATAGCGTTCGCCCAGCACCTTGCCGCCGGCGTCCGCAATCAGGTCGCGCGCCACGCGGTTGGTCTCCCAACCCCAGATGTAGTTGGAACCGAGCAGGAAGCCGTCGGCGCCGAAACGAGGCACGACATAGGCAAGCAGCGGTACGAGATGCTGATTGGGGCAGGCGTGCGTGTAGACGACATGTTCGTTGGCTTCGAAGCCCTCGTACGGGCAGGCGTACCACAGCGTGCCGCCTGCCCTTTCCAGGATTGGAATGACCTCCTTGCGGCTCCACGAGGTGATACAGCCAATGATGTGACGCGCGCCGCTGTTGGCGAGAATGTCTGCGCAGCCGCTTGCATAGCGATCGATATTACCCTGCGGGTCGCGCTCGACCGGGACGAATTCGAATGGGATAGCGGGATCGGCGTTGACGTCGGCGATGGCGTTCATCGCGCCCGCACGGCAGGATTCGGACACCAGCCGGTAGTTGCCGGACCGCGAATAGAGAATGCCGATCTCGATATGCCGTTTCAAGCAAAGCCTCAAAATGACAATGCCCCGCAGCCACCGCCGCAAGGCGAGGCATACGAGGCATTCTTGCCGCCCGGCGGCCAGAGCCGGTATTTGTCCTCACCGTATTACGCCCGCGCCCCCAGTCAAGAGCCGCCACGCGAAACTTTGGCCAGCCGAACCGGTTCGAGGTGGAGCACGCAACTCATGCCCGCAGGTTTGTATAAATTCCGCCAGGAACGAAATCGCTGATGTCCAGATATGGGGCCGGACAAACTCGTTTCGCTACCATTCAAAGCAACGACTTTAATATCGGTTTACCTGAATCTGCTAGCAGCAATGACGCCGGTTTTCGTCGGTCAAGCAAAGGGTCCACCTTGCCGCAGCAATTCAGCACTCCGTTCAGTCACCGGGGCGATCGCAACTGGTCGAGGTTGCACGGCTTCATAGGCGTCGAGTTGGAACTCGCGTCCGATATTCTCGTGCCTCGCGTCGCCTTGGTCCGGAAGCTCGGTGGACGGGACTTTGGTGGCGGGAGCTGGGCTTGAGCGTCATTCGCGCCTTGCAAGGCGCCGACCTCCCGGCAGTTGCGAACATGTTTCAGCGCGTGCTGTTGAAGGAGAGGACCGAAGCGCCGGCCTCTCTCGTGGAATACATGAAACGGTTTTATCTGGATGCGCCCGGTTGCGGAGACAACCTCCGGTCGCTTGTCCATGTCAACGACGCCGGTCGCGTCTCCGGATTTGTCGGCGTCCACGTCCTGCCGATGACGTTCAACGGCCGACAACTACGCGCGGCCATCTGTAGCTCGCTCATGGTCGAGGACCACGAGCACGACCCGCTGGCCGGCGCTCGCTTGCTGAAAGCTTACCTGGATGGTCCGCAGGACATCTCCTTCAGCGAGACGGCCAACGATATCTCCGTGAAATTGTGGACCCGGCTGCGCGGCGTGGTCCTGCCGCAATACAGCCTTGACTGGGTGCGCGTGATGCGCCCCGCGGCCTTCATGCTCAGCCTTTCCGCCAATCGCATGGCGCTTGCGCGAATGCTCAATCCGTTGGCGCGTACAGTTGACCGATTTTATTGCAGGAGGATGACGTCCAGCGAACGACGTTGGTCGGGTGTGGCGGTGGACGGGGCAGGCCACGGAGCATTTCATACATCCGAAATCGACAGCCACACATTTGCCAGGCTCATCGAACCGTTTACCGCTCAATTCGCCCTGCGCCCATATTGGACGAAAGGCCAACTCGACCACATCCTGACCGATGCGGCACAAAAGCCGGATCTGGGCGAGCTTGTCTACGTTTGTGTGACGTCGCCAGTCGGCACCAATATCGGCGCTTTCGCCTATTACGCACGGAAGTATGAAATTGGTCGCGTGCTGCAGATTTTCGCCCTCCCCGGCCAGGCGGGCCCGGTGATTGACTGCCTGATCGATCACGCCGCCGCGCGCGGCGTCAGCGGCCTGCGCGGACGCATTCAACCTGCACTTCTGGAGGCGATGCTTGGACGACGCATCGCTTTCCTGACCGTTGCCTCAACGGTGGTACATTCACGTGATCCAGAGCTTTTGGACGCCATGAAGAACTCGCAAGTCTTCCTGAACGGGCTTGCGGGCGAGCAGTGGAGCCGGCTGATCGGCAGCCGTTTCAGTTAAAGCCGGACGCATTCAAATCGAACCGTGCACACCGCTTCACCTGTCTATCAGGTACCGATTTCCTCTACGTCATCAATGAGTTGCGGACGCTGGTGCAGATAACGCGTCGCCTTGCGTTTGGCGACAATATCGGCCCAGACGCGTTCCACTTGTGTGGCGGCCAACCCCGCCGCCTGCCCCACTACCTCAGCCGCCACGCCGTTGTTGAGACCGTAAAGGCAAAGATCCATACGGTCATAGGGCAGCGAGAAGTAGAACTCCTCCTGGGTCTGCGCCAGCGAGTAGGTATCGGTGGTCGGAGGCCGGTTAAGGATTTCCTCCGGAACACCGAGATGGGCCGCCAGCGCATAGACCTGCGTTTTGTACAGGTGGGCGATCGGCTTGACGTCCGCGGCGCCGTCACCGTTCTTCACGAAGAAACCCTGATCATATTCCAGCCGGTTCGGCGTTCCAAGAACGGCGAAGTTCAGGCGATCGGCATGATAGTATTCAATCTGCTTGCGGGTGCGCTGCTTCATATTGGTAGCGGCGACGACGCCGAGATAGACAGGCAGCGGCATTCTCAGTTTCGTCTGCTTGCCTTCGGGATCCTGCACCACCAGGGACGAGATATTGTAGCCCCCGCCCTCAAGGGCGTTCGCGATCACGATCTTCGAGGCCCAGCCTTCGCCGTATTCCGGGACCAATTCGCGGATGAAGGCGTCGCGACGCTTGTAGCAGCCCATTGCGCGCAGGATCGGCCCGATATCCTCCGTCACAGCCTCGACACCGAAAGTTTCGGCGACGAGGCGGCCGAGCCGCAAACTTTCAGGATCGGAATCGCTTTCCGGCATGAACAGGCAAAGCACATTCTTGCGGCCGACGGCTCGTGCCGCCAACGCGACCGAGACGCTCGAATCAATCCCTCCCGAAAGACCGAGCACAAGGCCCCGCTTGCGAAGCCCGCGCAACTGCTGGCGCAGGGCCGTTACGATACGGTTCGTTTCGGTGGCCAGGTCGATCGCCAGAGCCTGCGCCAGAAAGGTCCGCGCATCATCGTTCGGGCGAACATTCATTGCGCGGCCTCCATGGTTTCTGCCGCAAGCCGACGGCTGACCTTGCCGGTATCGGTCTTCGGCAGCTCGCGGCGGAACTCGATGACCTTGGGGACCATGAAGTCCTCAAGGTGGCGTGCACAGTGGCGTATGATATCCTTTTCGCTAAGCGCCGGGTCGGACCGTACGATAACTGCGCCGATCGCATGCCCGAGCACGGGATCCGGCACACCGACAACCACCGCTTCCGCGATGCCCGGATGAGCGTGAAGCACGGCTTCCACTTCCTTGGGCGCCACCTTCTCTCCCCGCGACTTTATGATGTCGTCCTTGCGGCCGACGAAATAAAGAAAGCCTTCCTCATCGGCCCTGAACAGATCGCCGGTGTAGAGAACCTTCTCCCAAGGGTTCGGACCCGGGCGCAGGGCTCGTGCCGTCGCAGCTTCGTTTCGCCAATAACCCTGCATGACGTGCGGCCCGCGAATGACCAGCTCACCTGCTACGCCCGGCAGCACCCGTTGCCCCTCGTCGTCGACGACAAAGGCTTCGGTGTTCGGAATGGCTATTCCGACCGAGCCCGGCCGGCGGTCGAGCTCCTCTGGCGGCAGATAAGTGCAGCGCTTGCATTCCGTCAGGCCATACATCGAATAGAGCCTGACACTGGGGAAAAGGAACCGAAGGCGTTCTATGTGAGGCGGCGGCAAGGCAGCCGCCGTGTTGGAAATATACCGAAGGCTGGGCAGGAAGCCCGGCGCCAGGTCCCTCATCTGCAGGATCATCGCTGCCATCGTGGGCACGAGCGGAAGCCCGGTGACGCCTTCCTGGCGGATGCGCTCAAAGACCGCCTGGGGAAAAGCGAAGGACTTCTCGAGCACGAGCGTGGCGCCGAGCCTGACTGCCATCAGCAATTGGTAGAGGCCGTAGTCGAAAGCGAGGGGCAGAACATTCAAGATGATGTCGTCGGGCGAGTTGCGCAGGTAGGTGGTGATGGAGTCGGCCGCCGCGTCGCAATTGCGGTGCGTCATCATCACACCCTTGGGCCGGCCGGTCGAACCCGAGGTGTAGATCAACATCGCAAGATCGACGTCAACGCCGCGATGGTCGATCTCCCTGGCTTGGAACGTCAAGCAATCCGCCAGGGATGTGGCTCCTGCCGGGCATTGGTTATCGGCGGCAACGGTGGAAGCCACGAAGATGCCGGTCTTGCCGGAGGACGTTTTGCCGGAGGATCCGGACGCCTCGGCGACCACGGGCATCAATTTTGCCTGGGTGAGGATCGCAGCGGCGTCGCAATCGGCGATGATGTAGGCCAGCTTTTCGGCCTTGGTGGATGCGTTGATCGGACTGAAAGTCGCGCCTGCTTTAAGAACCGCGAAAATCGAAACCGCAGCCTCCCAGCAATTGTCCATGAAGATCAGCACCCGGTCGTCGCGCCTGATGCCATTCATGAAAAGGGCGGCGGCCAGGCGGCTCGAGAGATCGTCCAGCTCTTCGTAGCACAGCCTTTTGTGCTCGGTGATCAATGCCGTTTTGGCTGGATGGGCAGCGGCCTTCGCCGTCAGAAAATGTTCGATCCGCACGGACGCTCCTCGCCGATGGCGCCTAAGCTGCCAGCGCTTCTGCTTTTGCCTTGATGAAGGCTGAGATGCGGTCAATCGAATCCAGATTGGCCGGTACGATGTCGGGATCGACCATCGCTATGCCGAAATCATCCTCTATGAATGCCACTAGCTCCAACACGGCCGTCGAGTCGATGATGCCGTTCTCGATCAGTGATGCCGAGTCTGCAAGCTCGTAGGACGTGTCCCCGAACAGGAAGTTGTCGACGATAAAGGTTTTGACCTTGTCCTTGATTGCTACCATGATTTTTTCATTCCCTCGATTTCTCAGGCCGCTCGTGCTGCACCGACCTTTTCGCCGGTGAAAATCTTCTGCCACAGTTGCGTCGACAAAATGCCGACGAAAGCCGCATTGTCGCGGAATCCGGACGCTGGCTGCAAGCGGCATTTCTCGTGCAGGTTCGCCACCGCCTTGGCGTTGAATAGTCCTCCGGCGGCGATGCTCGCCTCGCTCAGTGAGTCGCGTACGTAGTCCAGTTCTCCCGCTCCAATGAAGGAGCGGGCTTCCGGCGCCCGGTAAGGCTGTTTGGTGCGCTCGCGGATGGCCGTCGGAAGCAGGTGCTTGGCAGCTTTGCGCAATGTGTGTTTTTCCACCAGTCCCTTCAGCTTCATCTCCGGCGGAAGTCTTGCCGCAAACTCCACCAAGCGATGGTCAAGGAAGGGGAACCGCCCCTCGATACCGTGCGCCATTGCCATGCGATCGCCCTGGCTGGAGAGGATGTAGCCCGGCAGGAGAAAGCGGGTTTCGAGATATTGCGCCTGATGCAGCGGATGCCACCGGGAAAACGCCTCAGGCAACCGGCTGGCCAGGTCCTCGGCTGCGTCATAGCCCTTCAATATCGCGCGCAGGTCACCGGAAAAGAACATCTTCGCCGCTGATGTGGTCTTGAACCGCGGCCGATGCGAGAACAGCGGATCGTCCAGGGCAGCGCTGCCGGTGCCGAAGAACGCAGCCAGGTACTCCACGGACTGCTGTTGCAGGCCCGGCAGATAGGGATAAAGCTTGCGGAACAGCTGTGGCCTGATGCGCGATGCTGGCTGTCGTGCGCAGAAACGGCGAACCCGCGCTTCCTTGAAGACATCATAGCCGGCAAAGACCTCGTCGGCGCCTTCGCCTGTCAGCACTACTTTCAAACCGGCCTGGCGAACGAGGCCGGACAGTTGATAGAGGGGCGCCGGGGCGGTGCGGATGATCGGCCGCTCGGTAAAGCGGACGACTTCGGGAAACACACCGGCGATATCGCCGGCACGGCAGGCTATGGTTCGATGACGCGTGCCAAGTGCTGACGCCATTTCGGTCTGGAAGGCGCTTTCGTCATGCTCGGCGCTGTCGAACGTCACGGAAAATGTCTGCAGCTTAAGAGGAGTCATGCCGGCCGCGAGTGCCGAAACGAGGGATGAATCGAGCCCGCCCGAAAGGTAAGAACCGACCGGCACGTCGGCGCGCATGCGAAGCCTCACCGCGTCGGTCAACAGGGCCTGCAGTTCCTCGGCCGCGTCGTCCTCATTGGTGATCTTCGATGGCGTATCCGGATACGGGTAGTCCAGGTGCCAGTATGGTTTGACTGTGACTTGCCCCGGTGTCGCGATCATCACGCTTGCCGGCTCCAGCTCGTGGATGTTGCGGAAAGCCGTGCGTGGAGCGATCGGCGCCCACAGGGTAAAGATCTGGTCGAGTGCAATCGGATCGATTTCGGCCGAGACGCCGGGTACCTTCAGCAGGGCTTTTATCTCCGACGCAAAGTAGAGCACCCCGTCCTTGCTGGTGTAGAACAGCGGCCGAACACCCATGCGGTCTCTTGCAAGCACCATCCGCCGTCGCCGGTTATCCCAAATCGCGAAGGCGAAATCACCGTTCAGGAGAGATAGGCAGTCTTCGCCCATCTCGTCATACAGCTGCAGGAGAACTTCGGTATCGCTCGACGTTCGGAAGCGTCGGCCCTTGGCCAGCAGCCCTTCGCGCAATTCGACGTAATTGAAAATCTCGCCGTTGAAGGCAATCGTCAAATTGCCGGTTTCGTCGGACATCGGCTGCTGGCCATCACCAATCCCGATCACCGACAGCCGCGCATGCCCAAGTCCAGCCTCGGGCGCTACGAATTTCCCTTGTTCATCCGGCCCGCGATGGGCGATCGCAGACGTCATGCGCGCAAGCAAAGCTTCCGCATCCCGGACTGAACCGAAATAGCCCCCGAATCCGCACATCCACACAGCTCATACTGAACAGCAAGCCACGAAACATAGCGGTCATAAGCGCCTCAAAGGTTAATCGGATACCTTTCAGCAAGCATATGGTTAACAGGATGTTAGGATAAAATGATGCTTTTGCGGACCGACTTGCGCCCCACTCCAGGTGTCACGCATGAAGACGCCACGGCGAGCGGTGCAAATTACTGTTTCGAGTACGGCCGGTACCAGTCAACAAACTTCTTCAGCCCGTCCTCTATCGAAACGCTAGGCCTGAAGCCGAAATCCCGCTCCAGCGCGGTCATGTCGGCGTAAGTCTTCTCGACGTCGCTCGCCTGCATCGGCTCGTTGTGGCGGATTGCCTTGACCTCGAGCAGCCTTTCCAGAATGTCGATGAAGTCGCCCAGCCGCACCGGCCGGTTGTTGCCGACATTGTAGAGCCTGTTCGGCGGAATGTCAGCCGCCGGCGGCTTGTCGAGCACGGCGACAATCGCCTTCACAACATCGTCTATGTAGGTGAAATCGCGCCACATTTCGCCATTGTTGAAGACCCGGATCGGCTTGCCCTCGAGCATCGCCTGGGTGAACATCCAATAGGCCATGTCGGGACGGCCCCAGGGACCGTAGACCGTGAAAAAACGCAGGCCGGTCTGCGGGATGCCGAACAGATGGGCGTAGGTGTGGCTCATCAACTCATCGGTTTTCTTGGTGGCAGCGTAAAGCGAAACGGGCTTGTCGACCTGATCGGCTTCGCTGAATGGCACGCTGCGGTTGCCGCCATACACCGAGCTCGACGAGGCATAGACCAGATGCTCGAATGCCGGTTCGGCGCGACAGAATTCGAGCACTTCGAGGTGGCCCATGACATTGGAGCGGATATAGAGCCGCGGATTGTCGAGTGAGTGGCGCACGCCCGCCTGCGCGGCAAGGTGCACGATGCTGACGATGCCCTGCCCGGCCAAAGCGGCCGCAAGCGCGCCCTGTTCGGCAATATCGATCTGGTGGAACGAAAAATCCTTATGGGGCACAAGCCCGGCAAGCCGCCCCTTTTTGAGCGCCAGGTCGTAATAGTCGTTCATGTTGTCGACGCCGACGACCGCTTCTCCCCGGTCGAGCAGATGGTGGCAAACGTAACTGCCAATGAACCCCGCGGCTCCGGTGACAAGTATAGGCAACAAGCTTCTCCACGCGCATAGCCGGGCCGGTATCTGGAGCGGCAGATCCGGCCCATTTCGTCGTGCTATAGTCGAAAGCCGAGGTGGAGACCACCATTAAGCTGATGCGTCAGCTTGCCTCGCGCATGGCTTCGGCCTCCTGCAGGTCGACCGACACCAGTTGGCTGACGCCTTGCTCGGCCATGGTCACCCCGAACAGCCGGTCCATGCGCGCCATGGTGATCGGGTTGTGTGTGATGATGACGAAGCGTGTCTCGGTGGTTGCGGCCATTTCGTCCATCAGATTGCAGAAACGCTCGACATTGTGGTCGTCGAGCGGCGCGTCGACTTCGTCGAGCACGCAGATCGGCGCCGGGTTGGTCAGGAACACGGCGAAGATCAGCGACATCGCGGTCAATGCCTGCTCGCCGCCGGACAGCAACGTCATCGTCTGCGGCTTCTTGCCGGGCGGTCGCGCCAGGATCTCGAGCCCCGCTTCGAGCGGATCGTCGGACTCGATCAATTGCAGCTCGGCGGTGCCGCCGCCGAACAGGTGCGAAAACAGCCGTTGAAAATGGCCGTTGACCACCTCGAAGGCAGCGAGCAGCCGCTCGCGGCCTTCACGGTTCAGGCTGTGGATCGCCTGCCGCAGCTTGCGGATCGCCTCGATAATGTCGTCGCGCTCGGAGACGATGGTCTCCAGCCGGTCCGACAGTTCCTTCTGCTCTTCCTCGGCGCGCAGATTGACGGCGCCCAGCCGTTCGCGTTCGACCTTCAGTCGGTCGAGCTGACGCTCGATCTCGGCCATTTCGGGCATCGGGCTGTCGGGTTCGAGGCCGGTGTGGCGGATCACCAGATGCGGCGGCGTGTTCAGCGTTTCCTGGATGCGCGCCTCGACTTCCAGCCGACGCTCGTCGGCGGCGGTCAGCCGCTCTTCGGCGCGAACGCGGGATTCGCGCGCCTCAGCCAGCGACTGGATGGCAGCAGTCGCAGCCTTGTCCAGCTCGGACTGCCGGTTCTCCGCTTCCTGCAAGCGGTCGCCTGCTGCCTTGCGCAGGCTTTCGGCCTCGGCGAGCTGCGAGAGCAAGGCGCGCCGCTTGGCGTCGATCTCGTCGGGGGCGTCGGCCAGTTGCTCGCGCTCGGCCTCGGCCTCGGCCTTGCGTTCGCCGAGCGCCGCGATCTGCGTCAAGGCATTTTCGGCGCGCGCCACCCAGTTGCGCCGTTCCGCGCCGATGGCGTCGAGCCGGCGCACCCGTGCCTCGGCTTCCCGCCTCAGGCCCTCGTGAACGGCACGCGCATCGGCAAGGGCGGCGCGGTCGCGGGCGACGTTGGCCGCCGACTGCTCAAGCTGCAATTGCAGATCGCCGAGATCGGGCGCGTCTTGCAGCAGCATTTCCGCCTCGACGAATGCCGCCGCCGTCTCCTCATGGCTGTCGACAATGCGTGCGCGCGCCTCGTCAAGGGCGGCACGCCGGCTCGACAGTTCGCCACCGGCTTTTTCGGCCTCGGCCAGCGTATTGCGGGCAGCGTCCAGCCCGTGCTGGGCGTCGCGCCCGGCCTGCCGGGTGTTGCGTTCAGCCTCGCTCGCCTGGGCAAGCGCCTGTTCGGCCTGGGCAAGGGCTTGTTCAGCTTCGCGCAGGATGCGCGTGGCATGGACTGCTTCGGCATCGAGCTCGGCCAGCCGGTTTTTCTGCGCCAGCCGCTGCGCGGCGGCGGTCGGGGCATCGGCGCTGGCGGTGAAGCCGTCCCAACGCCACAGCGCGCCTTCGCGGCTGACCAATCGTTGACCGGGAGCAAGCAGCGTCTGCAGCCGTCTTCCGTCGGCGGCTTCGACAATGCCGATCTGGGCCAGCCTGCGGGCCAGCTGTGCCGGCGCGCGCACAACGCTGGCGAGGCTCCTTATGCCTTCGGGCAATGCGGCGTCGGCGGGCTGGATTTCGCTCTGGCCCCAATGCACCGGCGCACTGCGGTCGAGCGGCACGTCGAGATCTTCGCCAAGCGCGGCACCCAGCGCCGTCTCGTAGCCGCGCTCGACGCTGATCTGCTCCAGCACCGAGGGAAATAGATCGCCGCTGGCGGCGTTGAGGATCTTGGCCAGCGTGCGGGCCTCGGTTTCGATCCGCGCCAGCTCGGCCTTTGCGTCCTGAACCGGTGGGCGGGCAGCACCTTCGCCTGCACGCGCCTCGGCAACCGTCTGTTCGGCGGCAATGGCGGCTGCCTCGGCCTCTTCGAGCAGTGCCAGCGCCTGATCGACCAGCAGCCGCTTCTCGGCGGGATCGGGCAGGCCGGCGACCCTGGAGACGATCTCCGACAGTTCGCGGTCGACATCGGCAAGCTGGCGGGCAAAGCGGTCGCGGCGCTCAGCGGTGTCGCGCAGCGTCCGTTCGATCTGGTTGCGCGAGGCGGCGGCCTCCGCCCGTTCGGCGGTCAACGCGGCGAGCCTGGCCTCGCTCGAGACAAGCGTCGATGCCGCCTGCTCGAAAGCCGCGCGGGTGCTGGCCTCGCGCTCGGCGGCGCCGGCGTTTTCGGCGTTGAGCGCGGCTTCTTCGGCGGCGAGACGTTCGAGGATATCCGCATTGTCGCGGACCATGCGCTCCTCGCGGGCAAGGTCGCCATCAAGCTGTTGCAGTCGGCGGTCGAGCTCAGCCTGGCGGGCGCGGATGCGGCCTGCCTCTTCCTCGATCTGCGCCTTGGCGATCGACAGACGTTGGAAGGCGGCGGCGGCGGCGGCTTCCGCATCGCGCAGGTCCGGCAGCCGGTGGGCGTTGATGCCTTGTTCCCTCGCAGCAGCCATCTGGGCGGCAGCGCGGTCGCCGACCAGCGCGGTGGCAATCGCCAGCGCCGAACGCGCTTCGCCTTCCTGCGTCTTGGCCAGCGTCCAGCGCAGATGCAGCAGCGTCGCTTCGGCCTTGCGGATGTCGGCCGACAGATTCTTGAAGCGCGCGGCCTGGCGGGCCTGGCGTTTCAGGCTTTCGATCTGGCTTTCCAGCTCGCCGACGACGTCGTCCAGCCGTTCGAGGTTCTGTTCGGCTGCCTTCAGCCGCAGCTCGGCTTCGTGGCGGCGCGTGTGCAGGCCGGAAATTCCGGCCGCCTCTTCCAGCAGCGCGCGGCGCGCCTGCGGCTTTGCCTGGATCAGCTCGCCGATGCGGCCCTGGCCGACCATCGAGGGCGAGCGGGCGCCGGTCGACTGGTCGGCGAACAGCAGCTGAACGTCCTTGGCGCGAGCCTCCTTGCCGTTGATGCGGTAGAGCGAGCCCGCCTCACGCTCGATGCGGCGCGAGACCTGCAACTCATCGGCGTCGTTGAAGGCAGACGGCGCAGTGCGGTCGCTATTGTCAAGGAAGAGCGTGACTTCGGCGGTGTTGCGGGCCGGACGCGTTCCCGAGCCGGAAAAGATGACGTCGTCCATGCCGGACGCGCGCATGTTCTTGTAGGAGCTTTCGCCCATGACCCAGCGCAGCGCCTCGACCAGGTTCGACTTGCCGCAGCCGTTCGGCCCGACGATGCCGGTCAGGCCGCGTTCGATGACGAACTCGCCGGGTTCGACGAAGGATTTGAAGCCGAGCAGGCGAAGGCGCGAGAACTTCATTCGCGCCGGCCCATAGCCAAGTTTCGCAAAACTGTGCCGCGTTTTTGCAACGAGAACCCGCGGCAACACAAAGAAGTGCGCACGCCGAAGCGACGCCGCTTCGGCGCTGCCGATACGTCAGAGCAGAGGGTCGATGATGGCCGACATTTCCGCAATCGACATCGCCCCTTTGTAGGTCTTTCCGTTGATGAAAAAGGTCGGTGTGGAATCGACCTTGAATTCGTCGGCGCCGCGCTTCTGGACAGATCTCACATCGTCCAGAAGTTTCTGGTCCGTCAAGCAGGCCTCGAAGGACTCCTGTGTAAAACCGGCAAGCTTGGCGATTTGCAGCAGTGCGTCCTTGGTATTGTTCACACCAACCCAGTTCGCCTGCTGCCTAAACAGCACGTCGACCATCGGGAAATAGTTGTCCTTGGAGCAGCGCGCCAGCATGAAACCGGCCTCGGCGCTGGGATCGAATGGAAACTCGCGCAGTATGTAACGGGCCTTGCCGGTGTCGATATATTTCGTCTTCAGCTCCGGGAATGTGGTTTCGGCGAAATGCGCGCAATGCGGGCAGGTCATCGATGCATATTCGACGATGGTGACCTTTGCGTCGTCCTTGCCAAGCTGCATGTCGGGCAGCGCGCCGGGCTTCAACAAGGCTGCCATATCCACCGTGCCCTGAGCTTCAGGCGCTGTGGCGGCGGCCGGAGCGGCGGCCGGCTTCGCAGGTTCCGGAGCCGCAGGCTTCACATCCTGCGCCTCGGCTTTCTCGCCCGAGTCGCTGCAGGCGGCAAGCAGCGCCACCGCTGGTATTGCGGCCAGCGAAGTCAAAAGGTTTCTGCGGGACAAGGAACGGATCATACGAATCACCTGGCAATAGTTGGATTTTGCAATGCAAAGGCTACAAAAAGCGAGAGTTGGCGCGAATTAAGGCATTACCGCGCCTATTCCAATCGCCAAATCCGGGCATACCATCACGATAGCGCGAGATCACGGCTTCTTTTGACCGAGAATGGTGGCGCCAAGCCGCTCCAGCGAGGCGCGCAGCCCGCCGTCCTCGATCAAACCGACGGTGCCCGACAGCTTCGCTTTCTCGGCCGCAGTCAATGGCCGCAAACTGGGTTTCGGCTTTTCCTTGCCCGCCATTACCGGCTTCTGCACGATCCTGATCCGGCCGATCGCATTGAAACCGAGGAAGGCATTGACCCGGTTGATGATCTCGCCGGTCTCGTGCTGCAGATGCAGTGCCGCTACACCCTCGCAGGCAATCACCAGCACCGCCGGCTCGAACGGATCGTCCTCGTGCATGCGGCGCGGCCACTGAATCTTTTCCGGGCGCGAGCGGCCGGCAAGCCGCGGCCCGGCAATTTCTTCCCATGACTGGACCAACCCGATCGACATGCCGGCCCGCTTGCGCAGCACTGGGTCGAGTATCTCGGTTGCGAGATCGCTCACCGGAACGGGATTGCCGAAGGGCCTTTTCCCTGCCATGTGCGTTCTCCAGCTTCAGCACCAATGGATTAGGGCCGACCCTCGATCAATGGCACTGCACGACCAGACCCGCAAGGCCGTATCCGGAGACAATGGCGAGATCGCATCCCGGCTGCTTGGCTGGTACGACGCGCATCACCGCGACCTGCCCTGGCGCGTTTCGCCGCACGCGCTGGCGGGCGGGGCGCGGCCCGATCCCTATCTGGTCTGGCTTTCCGAGGTGATGCTGCAGCAAACCACGGTCGAGGCGGTAAAATCCTATTTCCGGGCGTTCGTAGAGAAATGGCCAACTGTCCAGGCGCTGGCGGCGGCACCGACCGAAGACGTCATGAAGGCCTGGGCCGGGCTCGGCTATTATTCCCGCGCCCGTAATCTCAAAGCCTGTGCCGATCTCGTCGCGCGGCAAGGCGGCCGCTTCCCGGACAGCGAGTCCGGCTTGAAGGAACTGCCCGGCATCGGCGCCTATACGGCGGCGGCGATCGCGGCGATCGCCTTCGACCGACCAGCCGCGGTCGTCGACGGTAATGTCGAACGGGTCGTCTCACGGCTGTTTTCGATCGCCACGCCGCTGGGCGAAGCCAAGGGCGAGATACGCGGCCAGGTCGAACGCATGGTTCCCCCGACAAGGCCCGGCGATTTCGCGCAGGCGATGATGGACCTGGGCGCGACGATCTGCACGCCGCGCCGGCCCCGCTGCATGCTCTGCCCCGTTCGCGAGGACTGCAGCGCCACAATCTCGGGCGATCCCGAACGCTTTCCGGTCCGCCTGCCCAAGGCCGAAAGGCCCTTACGCCGCGGTGCCGCCTTCGTTGCCGTCAGGGGCGACGGCGCCGTGCTTTTGCGAAAGCGCGTCGAAAAGGGCCTCCTCGGCGGCATGACTGAGGTGCCGACGACCGGCTGGACGTCGCGCATCGACGGCGCCACCACGGAAGCGGCAGCCCCCTTCCCCGGCAACTGGCGGCAGGCCGGACGCATCGGCCATGTCTTTACTCATTTTGCGCTTGAACTCGACGTGTTCAAGGCGGAGACCGACAGTGCCGCCCCGGCCGGGCATTTCTGGTCGCCGGCCCATGAAATTTCCGGGGAAGCGCTGCCGAGCGTCATGAAAAAGGTAATCGAAGCGGCGATACCGGGCGCGACGAAAAAGCAGCGCCCGCGTTGAAAGAGAGAAGAATGACTGAAATCCGCCACATCGTTTTCGACATCGGCAAAGTACTGATCCACTATGATCCGAACCTGCCCTTCAGCCGCTTGATCCCCGATCCCGACGAACGGAAATGGTTCTTCGACAATGTCTGCACGCATGATTGGAACATCGAGCAGGACCGCGGCCGCAGTTGGGAAGAGGCCGAAGCGCTGGCGATCGCGCAGTATCCCGAGCACGCCGAAAACATCCGCAATTTCCGCCGGCACTGGCACGAGATGGTGCCTCACGCCTATGAGGACAGCGTCGCCATCATGATCGGCCTGATCGACAGCGGCCATGACGTGACGATGCTCACCAATTTCGCTGCGGATACGCTCGCCGAAGCCCGCGAGCGCTTCGATTTCCTCAATCGGCCGCGCGGCGTCACCGTTTCCGGCGACATCCGCCAGATCAAGCCGGACCGCGCCATCTATGATCACCACGTTGCCGCGTTCGGCCTCGAACCGTCAGCCACGCTGTTCATCGACGACAGCCAGAAGAACGTCGACGGCGCCAAGGCGGCCGGCTGGCAATCGGTGCTGTTCACCGATGCAAAGACGCTCAGGGCGGACCTTCAGCGTCTGGGGATCAGAGCCTGATTTGAATCACTTCGACAGGCTCACTGGATAACCTGCTTCAACGCGACGGATTGCAATAGAATCCGTTCCCAGACCGGCTTGTTGGGCGGGAGCAGAATGTGTATATTTAATCAAATTCGTACACATTGAGCATCGCCATGCGAACCAACATAGAACTCGACGACAAACTGATCGCAGAGGCCATGGCCGCCTCCGGTCTCAAGACCAAGAAAGCCACCATTGAGGCGGCCTTGCGCACTCTGGTGCGCAGGCATCGGCAGGAGATGGCTATCGCCACCCTTGCTGGCGCCGGCTGGTACGGCGATCTTGACGCCATGCGGGAAGGTCGTTCGCCCGATCAGCATCGATGATCGTCGTCGACAGTTCCGTCTGGATCGCTCATCTGCGCAATACGGACAGCGTCTCGGTCGGTAAGCTCCGGCATCTCGATGACACTCAGGAGATTTTGGTCGGAGATTTGATCTTGCTGGAAGTGCTACAAGGCGCGCGCGACGAACCGCATGCCCAACTGATTGAGCGGAACCTTCGACAGTTCGCTGTTGTGCCGATGCTGAATCCGGCGACGGCAGTCGAAGCTGCCCGGAACTACCGCATGCTCCGGCAGCGCGGCATCACCATCCGCAAGACAATCGATATGATCATCGGCACATTCTGCATCCAGGGCGGATACGCGCTGTTGCATGATGACCGAGACTTCGACCCGATGGTTGATCATCTCGGCCTGCAACTCGCTTGATCGTAAGTTCCGACCGGCGGCCTGCCGACAGGGCGTCATTCGTCCGGTCGCGCCGTCCTGCTTCCGTCCGCAACGATGTGCAACGAGATCGCCAGAGCGGTTTTTGTCAGGCCCCGGCCCGCTCCATGCCTAGCCGAGCAATGCGGCGAAGCTCGTCGATCGGGGTCAGGCCGCCGCTGCGCTCATAATGCCAGAAAGTCCATCCGTTGCAGGCGTCCAGCCCCTGCACTTGTGCGCCGATCTTGTGGATCGACCCGGCACTGTCGCCGATCGCTAGCGTGCCGTCGGCGCGCACTTTTGCCGCCCAGCGCTTCTTGGCGTCGTAGAGCGTGGCGCCGGGCGCGACCAGGCCATTGTCGAGAAGCGTGACGAAGGCGACGCGCGGCTCGGCGCGCTTACCGGTCAGTACCGTCAAATTGGCGCCTTCCAGCGGCCGGACCGCATCGATACGTTCCATGGCGGCATCGATATAGGTTTGTTCGCGCTCGATGCCGACGAAGTGGCGGCCAAGCCGCTTGGCCACAGCCCCAGTGGTGCCTGAACCGAAGAAGGGGTCGAGCACGATGTCGCCCGGCCTGGTCGATGCCGTCATGACGCGGGCAAGCAACGCTTCCGGCTTCTGCGTCGGATGCAATTTGTCACCATTGTCGTTCTTCAGGCGCTCGCCGCCGGTGCAGATCGGAAACAGCCAGTCCGAGCGCATCTGGACGTCGTCATTCGACGCCTTCAGCGCCTCGTAGTTGAATGTGTAACCCTTGCCCTTTTGGTCGCGCGATGCCCAGATCATCGTCTCATGCGCGTTCTGGAAACGGCGGCCACGGAAATTGGGCATTGGATTGGTCTTGCGCCAGACGACGTCGTTGAGGATCCAGAAGCCCAGGTCCTGCATCTTGGCGCCGACCCTGAAAATATTGTGGTAGGAGCCGATAACCCAGATCGTGCCGTTGGGCTTCAACACGCGGCGCGCCGCCAGCAGCCAGGCGCGGGTGAAGGCGTCATAGGCCTCAAAACTGTCGAACTGGTCCCAATGGTCATCGACGGCGTCGACCTTGGATTGGTCGGGCCGGTGCAGATCGCCATCGAGCTGCAGATTGTAGGGCGGATCGGCGAAGATCACGTCGATCGACTTTTCCGGCAGCCGTTCGAGCGCGGCGACACAGTCGCCCTTCAGGATCGTATCCAGCCACTCGGATTGCTGGGGAGCATCGGAAAGCTCGTCGAGAAGACGCACGGCAGACATTGTGACACCCAAGGCACGCGTTACTGTTTACTCTCCGTTATGGTTACCGATCAGCGTAAATATTCAATGAAGCAGGCTGCTGAATTTGCGAAGCCCGGTCTGTTGGTGTATGCCGCGCCGCCTGAGCCGTTTGGACCAACGGACCCTCGGCATTCCCTTCATCCCGCTTTCCGGATCACCATGCCCCAGCCAGATCTTGTCATCTTCGATTGCGACGGCGTGCTCGTCGATTCCGAAATCATCGCCGCGCGGATCGATGCCGAGCTGTTGACCTCGGCCGGCTACGAGATATCGGCCGAGGAGATTTCCGAGATCTATGCCGGGTTGACTTTCAAGGACATCATGATGCGGGTCGAGGAAAAGTCCCGGATCCCGTTCCAGGCCTCGCTGATCGACAAGGAGGAACAGCTGGTCGATCGCCGGCTGCGCAGCGATGTGCGTGCCATCGACGGGGCGCACGAGGCTGTCGCCGCGGTAGCAGTGCCGCGCTGCGTCTGTTCGAATTCGCGTTCGGAGCGGATCGAATTCATGCTGGAAAAGGTGCAGCTTTTGCCGTTCTTCGCCGGCCGTATCTTTTCGTCGCTGGAAACCCCGACCGGGAAAACCAAGCCGGCGCCGGACGTGTTTCGGTTCGCCGCGGAAAAGCTCAAGGCCGATCCTGCGAACACCTTCGTCATCGAGGATTCCGTGCACGGCGTCACCGGCGCAAAGACGGCGGGAATGCGCGTCATCGGCTTCACCGGCGCGGCGCACAGCTATCCCGGCCACGCCGATGCGCTGACCGAGGCCGGCGCGGAAACGGTCATCCGCCGCTGGGCGGAGCTGAAAAGCGTGATCGCCGCGCTGTCGGAATGGTCGGCGGACGCCTGAGAGGCCGCCTTCAACCGCCGTGACGCGAATGCAGCGGCTCAGTTGGTCGCGGCGGCTTTCTTCTTCTTCGGCTTGTCTGTCGCTACTTTCGGAGCGCCCTCGTCATACCCGGCATATGCCTGGTAGTCCTTCGCCGTCGGCTCCGGAACGACGACGTTGGAATCGGTGAAGACGAACTGCGTGGCACTCGAAGGATCGGTAACCTGGACCTGATAGGAGTGAAGCTGCGAATAGAGAACTTCGGTGCCGTGCATCACCGCGATGCGGATCGGCATGGTGATGGTGCCGGGGGTGAACATCGGGCCAGGCACGACCTTGCCGGCGACGGCTATCTTCATCGACAAGGAGCCGTTGGCGCGGCTGCAGTCGCGGGTCACATCGGTGATCGAAGCCTGATAGATGATCTTGGCGGAATCGTCCGGCTGATCGACGCCTGCCGCATCCGCTGCCGGCTGGGCGGCTTCCTCGGCGGCGACGTCGGTTTTTTTCTTCGGCTTCGGACCGCTCTTGGCGTAGGTATTGAAGAAGGCGGTGCCGTCACGCAACGTCACTTTCGGGCAATAGGCCTGCAGCTGGCTGGAAAGCACCTTGGGATCGGGTGGCGGTGGCGGTGTCGTATCCTTTTTGCCGAAGCCGAGAATTCCATTGTCGCTCGATTGGCAGCCTGCGGCGGCAAGCATAAAGCAGGCGAGCGCCAGACCCGCGACAAAACGACCGTTAAATGAATGAAACGCCATGAACTGCACTTCCCTCTCGCAAAGCCGGTGACGTATATCAACCGCGCGGCAAAAATGCGACTGAGCCTGCGCAGAAATCCACCACCTCGCGGCGGGCGAAAATTCCCGGCAGCAATGGAAACGTGACGATGCAATATGTGAGTACCCGCGGGGAAGCGCCCGCGCTTGGATTTTCCGACGCGGTGCTGGCCGGACTGGCGCGCGACGGCGGGCTTTACCTGCCGAGTGCCTGGCCGCTTTTTTCCGCAGCCGAGATCCGCGCCATGCGCGGCCTTGCCTATCCCGATCTTGCCATCCGTGTGCTGTCGCCGTTCATCGGCGGCGAGATCGCGGCGCCGGTGTTCGAACGGCTGGTGCGCGAAGCCTATGCGACCTTCCGCCATGAGGCCGTCTGCCCGCTGGTGCAGACCGGGCCGAACAGCTTCGTGCTCGAGCTCTTCCACGGCCCGACGCTCGCGTTCAAGGATGTGGCGATGCAGCTTCTTGCTCGGCTGATGGACCATGTGCTGGCCGAGCGCGACCAGCGCGCCACCATTGTCGGTGCCACCTCCGGCGACACCGGAGGGGCCGCCATCGATGCCTTTGCCGGGCGCAACCGCACCGACATCTTCGTGCTTTTCCCGCACGGCCGCGTCTCGCCGGTACAGCAGCGGCAGATGACGACCTCGACCGCCGCAAACGTCCATGCGTTGGCGATCGAAGGCAATTTCGACGACTGCCAGGGCCTGGTGAAGGACATGTTCAACGACCACGGCTTTCGCGACCGGGTATCGCTGTCCGGCGTCAACTCGATCAACTGGGCCCGCATCATGGCCCAGATCGTCTATTATTTCTCCTCCGCGCTGTCGCTCGGCGCGCCCGACAGGCCGGTTTCCTTCACCGTGCCGACCGGCAATTTCGGCGACATCTTCGCCGGCTATGCCGCCAAGAAGATGGGGCTGCCGATCGAACGGCTGATCATTGCCACCAACGACAACGATATTCTGGCGCGCACGCTGGCGACCGGCGAATACCGCATGAAGGGGGTCTTTTCGACCACGTCGCCTTCGATGGACATCCAGGTGTCTTCGAACTTCGAACGCTTGCTGTTCGAGGCAGCCGGCCGCGATGCCTCGACCGTACGGCGCTACATGGACGGGCTCAAGCAGTCCGGCGCCTTCACCATCGAGGCCGGCGAAATCGCCAGGATCCGCTCCGAATTCGACGCCGGCCGCGCCACTATGGACGAGGTCGCCGCCACCATCCGCACCACACTTGCGGCGAGCGGCTATCTGCTCGACCCGCATACGGCCGCAGCCGTGCATGTGGCCGCCGGCAAGGTTGCGGGTGAGGTGCCGATGGTGGTGCTGGGCACTGCGCACCCGGCAAAGTTTCCCGCCGCCGTCGAAGCCGCCAGTGGCGTGTCGCCTGCCCTGCCTGCATGGCTAGGCGGGTTGATGAGCGCCGAGGAAAAATACACGGTACTTCCATCCGACCTGAAAATGGTGGAAGATTATCTCGGCCGCCACGCGCGGGCGGCGCGTTAGGGAGTAATTGCCATATGGGTGTTGAGGTAAGCCGTCTGTCGAACGGCCTGACAGTCGCCACCGAAACCCTTCCAAGCCTCGAATCTGTTGCCCTTGGCGCCTGGGTCAAGTCGGGCGCACGCAACGAGCGTGACGAAGAGCACGGAATGGCGCACTTGCTCGAGCACATGGCTTTCAAGGGCACCAGGCGGCGAAGCGCCTTCGAGATCGCCTCGGAGATCGAGGACGTCGGCGGCGAGATCAATGCCGCCACCAGCGTCGAGACGACCTCCTATTATGCAAGGGTTCTGAGCGACGACGTGCCGCTGGCCGTCGATATCCTTTCCGACATCCTGCAGGAATCCGAATTCGATCCGCAGGAGCTGGAGCGCGAGCAGCATGTGATTCTGCAGGAGATCGGCGCCGCGCACGATACGCCCGACGACGTCGTTTTCGATCACTTTACCGAGACCGCCTTTCGCCACCAGACTATCGGCCGCTCGATTCTCGGCACGCCGGAAACCGTCAAATCCTTTACTTCGAAGCAGCTGCACGACTTCATCGAACGACAGTACGGCGCCGAGAACATGGTGATGGTGGCGGCCGGCGATATCAAGCACGACGATTTCGTGCGCGAGGTCGAAAAGCGTCTCGGTAGCTTCCGCGGCAAGGCCGATGGCACCATCCCGCAATACGCGCAGTATGTCGGCGGCGATTTTCGCGAGGACCGCGACCTGATGGACGCCCAGATCGTGCTGGGTTTCGAGGGCCGCGCCTATCACGTCCGCGATTTCTATGCCTCTCAGGTCCTGTCGATGATCCTGGGTGGCGGCATGTCGTCGCGGCTTTTCCAGGAAGTCCGTGAAAAACGCGGCCTGTGCTATTCGGTCTATGCCTTCCATTGGGGTTTTTCCGACACCGGCGTCTTCGGGGTCCATGCGGCGACCGGACAAAGCGATATTGCCGAGCTGGTGCCTGTGATCATCGACGAGCTGCAAAAGGCCGGTGAAAACATCCTGCAGGAGGAGCTCGACCGGGCGCGTGCCCAATACCGCGCCGGGCTGATCATGTCGGCCGAGAGCCCGGCCAGCCGCGCCTCGCAGATCGCCAGGCAGTTGCTTCTGTTCGGCAGGCCGATCGCCAAGGAAGAGCTGATGGAGCGGCTGGCGGCGTTGACCGTCGAGCGGCTGACGGATCTGTCGTCTCGACTTTTTTCGACCAAGCCGACGCTTACAGCCGTCGGGCCGGTGGGTACGCTCGCGCCCTATGAGGCGATCCTCGATTCGCTTTCGGGCACGCAGACCACTGCCCGTAAGCTTGCCGTCTAAGCCTATTCGAGCGTCGTGTTCGCGCTCCCTTTCTTTCGCCGCGACCTGCCGGCACTGAAGGGCGAGCTTGTCACGCTGCGCGTACCGCTGACCAGCGACTATCGCGAGTGGTCGGTGCTGCGCAGCGAAAGCCGCGCCTTTCTTGAGCCGTGGGAGCCGCGATGGACCCCTGACGAACTCGACCGCACGGCGTGGCGGCATCGTATCGGCCGCTACCGCGAGGACTACGCGCAGGGGACGGCGATCGCCTTCTTCATCTTCGAGAAAAGCAGCGGCAAGCTGGCCGGC
Organism: Mesorhizobium sp. M1428; assembly: GCF_040317515.1. Classification (NCBI taxonomy): domain Bacteria; kingdom Pseudomonadati; phylum Pseudomonadota; class Alphaproteobacteria; order Hyphomicrobiales; family Phyllobacteriaceae; genus Mesorhizobium; species Mesorhizobium sp. M1428. Next base: position 37,832 of record NZ_JAMYKT010000015.1, on the reverse strand, counting down.
GGTATCACCCTCGGCAATATCCGCCACGGGGTCGCCCAAAGCGGCCATATCGGCTACTGGATCGGCGAGCGCTTCAGCGGACGCGGCCTGATGACCGATGCCGTCAAGGTGGTGACGCGTTTCGCCTTCGAAACGCTGCGATTGCACCGGATCGAAGCTGCCTGTATCCCCGATAACGCCCGGTCGATCCGCGTGCTTGAAAAAGCCGGATTCCGGCGCGAAGGACTGCTACGATCCTATCTCAGGATCAACGGCATCTGGCAGGACCATTACCTATACGCCCGAATCGCGGACGATCCGCCGGGCGTTGGAACAAAGGGCTGATTTTGACGAATTTTCTGCGCAACGGGTCGCTGCTTGCCTTTATGCTGGCGGCAATCGTCACGCTCTGCGCGGCATCCTCGGCGTTTGCCGTCGAACCGATCAAGATCGCCCGCGACGACGTGGCGCTCGACCTTTCAGGCGCCGTCGAAATCTACCGCAACCAGGGCGAGAATTTCCAGGTCTCGACGGCACCCGGCCCGGACGGGATCGTGCGGCGCATCGAGGTCGAGGCCAATGACGCTCGCTCGACCGGCGACTGGGCGGTGTTCGCGCTCGCTAACACCACCGACCAGCAACTCGACAGGCTGATTGTCGCACCGCATTTCCGGCTGGTGAATTCCGGCCTGTTCTGGCCGGATCTCGGCTCGACCCGTATCGCCGCGATCACGCCCAGCGAAGGCTTTGCGCTCGACCGCCAGACCAGCCCCGACGCCGACGTGTTCCGGGTCACGCTGAACCCCGGAACGGTGATTACCTTCATCGCCGAGCTCGCCTCGCCCAAGCTGCCGCAGGTCTATCTGTGGGACCCTGAATCCTACAAGGACTCGGTCAATTCCTACACGCTGTTTCGTGGCATCGTCATCGGCATCGCCGGCCTGCTGGCGCTGTTCCTGACCATTCTTTTCGTCGTCAAGGGGACCTCGATGTTCCCGGCAACGGCGGCCCTAGCCTGGGCGGTGCTTGCCTATATCTGCGTCGATTTCGGCTTTCTCAACAAGATCATAGAGATCTCACCGGGCAATGAGCAGATGTGGCGCGCCGGAACGGAGGTGGCGCTCGCGGCGACCTTCGTGGTGTTCCTGTTTGCCTATCTCAACCTCAACCGGTGGCACGGCCATTTCAGCTACGGCGCACTGGTCTGGATTCTCGGGCTGGTGCTGATCGCCGGCGTCGCCATCATCGATCCGGCGGTTGCCGCCGGCATTGCCAGGCTGTCCTTCGCCGCCACCGCGCTGACCGGGCTCGGCCTGATCATCTTCCTCGGTATCCGCGGTTACGACCGCGCCATCATGCTGGTGCCCAGTTGGGTGATGGTTCTACTGTGGCTATGCGGATCGTGGATGGCGATCACCGGCATGTTGGACAACGACATCGCCCAGCCGGCGCTGGGCGGCGGGCTGATCCTCATCATCCTGCTGATCGGCTTCACCGTGATGCAGCACGCTTTTGCCGGCGGCGCCCTGCATCAGGGCCTGTTCTCCGATCTCGAGCGCCAGGCGCTGGCGGTTGCCGGATCGGGCGATACTGTGTGGGACTGGGACGTGCTGCGCGACCGCGTCGTCACTCGTCCCGACGTCAGCATCCAGCTCGGTCTTGCCCCCAACAGCCTCGGCGGTCCCGCCCGCAACTGGCTGCCGGTGCTGCATGCCGACGACCGCGACACGTTTCGCACGACGCTCGACGTGGTGCTCGAGCACCGGCGCGGCCGGGTGTCGCAAAACTTCCGCCTGCGCGGCGCCGACGGGCACTATCACTGGTTTGCGCTGCGCGCCCGGCCGGTGATCGGCTCGGACGGCGAGGTCATCCGCTGCGTCGGCACCATGGTCGACGTGACGGAGCAGAAGAAATCCGAGGAACGGCTTCTGCATGACGCCGTGCACGACAATCTGACCGGCCTGCCCAACCGCGAGCTGTTCATGAACCGGCTGGAGGCGATCATTTCGATCGCCCGCACCGAAGAGAAGGTGCGCCCGACCGTCTTCGTCATCGACATCGACCGCTTCAAGCAGGTCAATGACGGGCTCGGCATCTCGGCGGGCGACACCATCCTTTTGACCATCGCGCGGCGGCTGCACCGCCTGCTCAAGCCGAAGGATTCACTGTCGCGCTTTGCCGGCGACCAGTTCGCGCTGATGCTTTTGTCGGAGCAGGATCCGGCTCGCATCGCGGCCATTGCCGATGCCATCAAGCACGCCATCAACAACCCGATCACCTTCGCCAAGCGCGAGATCGTGCTGACCGCCTCGATCGGGCTGATCACCTGGACCTCCACGCAGACCTCAGCCGAGGACATGGTCAAGGATGCCGAGCTTGCCATGCATCAAGCCAAGCGCTTCGGCGGAGACAGGATCGAGCCGTTCCGGCCCGCCTTCCGCACGGTCGGCACCGACCGGCTGCAGTTCGAGTCCGACCTGCGCCGCGCCATCGAGCGACGCGAATTCACGCTTGCCTATCAGCCGATCGTGCGGCTGGAGGACGGCAGCGTTGCCGGCTTCGAAGCGTTGCTGCGCTGGGACCATCCGCGGCGCGGCATGATCCCGCCGGCGGATTTCATTCCGGTTGCCGAAAACTGCGGCCTGATCGTGCAGCTTGGGCTGTTTGCCATGCAACAGGCTGCCGAAGACCTGGCGGGATGGCAAAAGCAGATCGGCGATGCACCGCTGTCGGTCTCGGTCAATCTGTCCAGCCGCCAGCTCATCCGCCGCGACCTGGTCAGCGACGTCCGCTCGGTGATCGCGCGGGCCAATCTGAAACCGCGCTGCTTCCGGCTCGAACTCACCGAATCGCTGGTGATGGACAATCCCGAGCAGACCGCTCATGTGCTGACCAAGCTGAAGCAGCTTGGCATCGGCCTGTCGCTGGACGATTTCGGCACCGGCTATTCATCGCTGGCCTATCTGACGCGCTTTCCGTTCGACACCATCAAGATCGACAAGAGCTTCGTCGACGACGCGACGCCGAAACGCGCGGTGCTGCTCAAATCCATGGTCAACATGGCGCATGAGCTCGGCCTGTCGGTCGTTGCCGAAGGCATTTCGGACGAAAGCGATGCGCTGGAGCTGCGGCAGATGGGCTGCGAATACGTGCAAAGCTTCATGTTCGGCGCACCGATGCCCGGCGACCAGGTGCTGAAGACGCTGAAGGAACAGTATCCGCTCACTCAAGCGTGACGAGTTTCGGGACGTGATGAGGCTCAGGCGTGACCGGCAGCTAGGCTGAGATGCGCGAGATCGATGCCGATCGAGGCAAGGATCCGGTCGTATTTGCGGTCGATGTCGGCGTCGAACAGAAGCTCGGCACTTGCCGGGCAAGTCAGCCAGCCATTCTCGGCGATCTCGCTTTCAAGCTGGCCCGCACCCCAGCCGGCATAGCCGAGCGCCATCAGCGCCCGCCGTGGTCCGCGGCCGGAGGAGATGGCACGCAAAATGTCGACGGTCGCGGTCAGGCAAACGTCGTCGGACACAGCGAGCGAGGATTCCACCCGGTAGTCGCCCGAATGCAGGACGAAGCCGCGGCTGCGATCCACCGGTCCGCCATTGCGTACGACGAAGTCGCGCGCCGGCGCCGGCAGGCGGATCGCCTCCATCTCGTTCATGATGCCGAGCTGCACGAGCAAGTCCGGAAACAGCATCTGCTGCGTCTGGTTGATGATCAGCCCCATCGCGCCTTCGTCGCTGTGCGCGCAAATGTAGATGACAGAGCGCGTGAAGCGGTCGTCCTTCATGCCGGGCATGGCAATCAGGAACTGGTCGTCGAGAAAGCCAGGTCCTGCGGCCGTCCTTTTATGGCGCAACAAATCCATGGCCACAGCGTAACGCGTTTCCGGGGCGTCGAAAAGATGGGCGGCGCCCGATTTGATCTGGCTCGTAAATCGAAGGTCACGCAAATATGATGCCGGCCGCGTCATGAAATCATTGTGCGGCCATCAACGGACGATCAAATCACCGTCATGCAAAGCTTGAAAATCCTGCTGCTTAGTGTGGCCATTGGATCGGCGACCGGCTCCCCCGCGTCAGCCTCCTCGTCGGCCTGGTACAACAGCGAAGGCGGCAGGGTGCGGCTGGTAACGAGCGGCAAAGCCGACGAGGCCGGACGTCTCCAGGGCGTCCTCGACATTGAGCTGAAGCCCGGCTGGAAAACCTATTGGCGCGATCCGGGCGATGCGGGCGTGCCGCCACAGATCGACGTCTCGGCCAGCACCAACATTGCCGACGCGACGCTTTCGTTTCCGCCGCCGCAACGCCATGACGACGGCTATGGCAAATGGGCCGGCTACGACCACCCGGTTTCGTTGCCGGTGACGTTCACGCTTGCCGCGCCCGGCCAGCCGGCCGTCATCGATGCGGACATTTTCCTCGGCATCTGCGAAACCATCTGCATCCCGGTGCAGACAAGACTGACCGTCGATCCCGGCGCCGATCCGGACAACGCCGAGGATGCGACACTGGTCAAGGCAGGCCTTGCAACCCTGCCCGCTGCCGCGACTCCTGGTTTCGGCATAAACGTACTGCCGGGCGACCACGAAACGCTGATTGTCGAAGCGAGCTTTCCGGGCAGCCCCGAGGGCGCCGACTTCTTCGTTGCCGGCGAACGCGACTACATGTTCGGTGCCCCGGCACGCAGCGAAAAGGATGGCAAGCTGATCTTTACTGTGCCGATCCTCGACAGGCCGTCGACAACGCCAATCGATGGCGGCCTGCACTACACACTGACTAGTGCCGCTGGCGCGGTCGAAGGCCTGCTGCCTTTTCCGTGATGCCAACGTCTGGACGGTTGCCGGGAGCGCCTTAGTTCGCTATCGCAAGGACACTCCCTTTCCATTCTCAAGCGAGGACCATCATGACGATCTCCGTTGGCGACAAACTGCCCGATGCGACCTTCAAGACAATGACCGCCGACGGTGCAAAGCCGATCACGACGGGCGAGATATTCTCAGGAAAGACGGTCGTGCTGTTTGGCGTTCCAGGCGCCTTCACGCCGACCTGCAGCAACAATCATCTGCCCGGCTACCTGGATAATTTCGACGCCATCCTGGCGCGCGGCGTCGACACTATCGCCGTTGTCTCGGTCAACGATGTTCACGTCATGGGGGCTTGGGCCCGCTTCAGCGGCGGTGAAGGCAAAATCCTTTATCTTGCCGATGGCAATGGCGATTTCGCCAAATCGGTCGGCCTCGACGCCGACCTCTCCAGCGGCGGCATGGGGCTGCGCTCGAAGCGTTTTTCGATGATCGTCGACGACAGCAAGGTCACCGCGCTCAATGTCGAGACAAAGCCCGGCGTCGACGAATCCGGTGCGGCTCACATTCTGGGACAGCTTTCCGTCCTGGCGACAGCCTAGGCCAGGCACGGCAAAGGGCGCCTTCGAGCGCTCAACGTCCAAGGACGCTGACTTTTGCATCGGCGCATGATCCTTCCGAAAGCCAACCCGGCTTTCGGGGCCATGCGTCGGCCCTTCGGGACTGCTTGCTTTTGGGGACCTCGATTATGTCTGACATCGTCTGGCACAGCGTCGCGATCGGTATCGGCGCAACCGCGCTTATGGATATCTGGGCGATTTTCCTGAACAAGGCGTTTGCTCAACCGCGGCCGAACTGGGGGCTGGTCGGCCGCTGGGTCTGGCATCTCAGGGAAGGCAAGGTCTTCCATGACGACATTGGCGATGCCTCGCCCCACGCCCATGAATCAGCGCTTGGCTGGGCCTTTCATTATGCTGTCGGCATCGTCTACGGCATCATACTGGTCGTGCTGGCCGGAACGGCCTGGCTCACCGCGCCGACCTTTCTGCCAGCCTTTATCCTCGGCATCGTCACAGTCGGCGCCGGGTGGTTTTTGCTGGCGCCCGGCATGGGTGCGGGCTGGGCTGCTTCGAAGCGCCCCAATCCGATGCAGGTCCGCGCCCTCAATCTTGTGTCGCATACGGTGTTCGCACTCGGACTGTTCGGCACCGCCCTTCTGATCCGCTGACACGCCAGCTCAACCGGATCAATAACTCTGGGTCGAGCGCCGAACCTTCTTGGCCGCCGATTGCTTGGACTGGGTGCCTTGCTTCGGCGGCACGGAGGCGAGCACGGGTTTCGCCGACTTCGTCTTGAATGGCGCCATGCCGAGCCGCGCCAATTCATCGGCGCGCTCGTTCTCGGGATGGCCGGCATGGCCCTTGACCCAATGCCAGGTGACCTGGTGGCGGTTGCGCGCCGCGTCGAGCTGCTGCCACAGCTCGGCATTCTTCACCGGCTGCCGGGCGGCGGTCTTCCAGCCGTTGCGCTTCCAGCCATCGATCCAGCCGAAAATGCCGTCCTTGACGTAGTTGCTGTCGGTATAGAGGTCGACGACGCAAGGCTCCTTGAGCGCATTGAGCGCCGAGATGGCAGCCAACAACTCCATGCGGTTGTTGGTGGTCAGAGCCTCGCCACCATGGAGCTCCTTGATGGCGCCGTTGAAGCGCAGGATTGCGCCCCAGCCGCCAGGCCCGGGATTGCCCGAACAGGCACCATCGGTGAAGATTTCGACGCGCTTGGTCATGTCAGTCCATATTCGGAAGGAGAATTGATCGCCCGGTGGAAGCGCATCCGGCGGATATACTCGGTCGGGTCGCGTTTCATCACCAGCCCGCCGTCCGGGACCGTCAGCCAATCGTAGAGGCGGGTCAGCATGAAGCGCAGCGCCGAGCCGCGCGCCAGCATCGGCAGCGCGGCTTTCTCGTCACTGCTCAACGGCCGCACGCTCTGGTAGCCGGCAAGCAGCGCCGTGCCCTTGGTCAGATTGAAGGAAAAATCCTTCTCGAAGCACCAGGCGTTGAGGCACGTGGCAACGTCATAGGCGTAGAGGTCGTTGCAGGCGAAATAGAAGTCGATCAGCCCGGACAGTTTCTCGCCGAGGAAGAACACATTGTCCGGGAAAAGATCAGCATGGATGATGCCTTGCGGCAGACCGTTCGGCCAGTTCCGCTCGAAATCAGCGAAGTCGGCATCGACCTCGGCCGCCAGTCCCGGCTCGACCTCGTCGGCGCGGGCGCGGGCGGCGTTCCACAGCTTGCGCCAGCCATCGATGGCAAGGGCGTTGGGGCGGGTCATCGGAAAATCCGCGCCGGCGAGATGCAGTGCCGCCAGCGCCTTGCCGACCTCGCCGCAATGCGCAGCCATCGGCCGCCGCAGCGACAGGCCTTCGAGAAAGGTGATGACGACCGCCGGCCGGCCGGCAAGTGTTCCGATCACACCGCCATCATGTGCGGTGACCGGGAGCGGGCACGAAATGCCCTTTCTGGCGAGGTGGGCCATGAGGCCGAGAAAGAACGGCAGGTCAGCCTTGTCGACGCGCTTTTCGTAAAGCGTCAGGATGTAGGAGCCGAAGCTGGTGTGCAGCAGAAAATTCGAGTTTTCGGTGCCTTCGGCGATGCCCTTGTAGGACAAGAGGTCGCCGATCGGATAGTTCCTGAGGAATGCGCCGAGCTCGCCCTCATTGACGTCCGTGTAGACCGCCATCGTTGCTACGCGGCTCCGTTGACGAAGGCCATGTCGGCTGCCGTCAGTTCGACATCGCGCAACACCCGCATCACCGGAAAGTCCTCCGTCTCGGTCGCCGTCACGGCCAGCTCGATGGTCACGTCGAAGCGCTGCCTGAAAGCATCGACGATCTCGTCGACGATGATCTCCGGCGCCGAGGCGCCCGCCGACAGGCCGAGCGTCGAAATGCCGGCAATGTCATTCCACGGAATTTCGGAGGCGCGCTGCACGAGAAGCGACATCGAAGCGCCGGCGCGCTCGGCCACTTCGACCAGGCGTCGCGAGTTGGAGGAGTTAGGTGCGCCGACGACCAGGAAGAGATCGGCGCCGGCCGCTGTTTCCTTGACCGCTTCCTGGCGATTGGTGGTGGCATAGCAGATCGATTCCGCCGCCGGCGCATGCAGCTCGGGAAAACGCTGCTGCAGGGCGCGAATGATACCGGCGGTGTCCTCGACCGACAGCGTCGTCTGGGTGACGAAGCCGAGCGCTTGCGGGTCTGCAGGCACGAAGCTTGCGGCGTCGGCCTCGGTCTCGACCAGAGTGACCGCGCCGTCCGGCAACTGGCCCATTGTGCCGATCACCTCCGGGTGCCCGGCATGGCCGATCAAGAGCACGTGGCGGCCAAGCCGCTGATGGCGCATCGCCTGCTTATGGACTTTCGAGACCAGCGGGCAAGTCGCGTCGAGATAGAAGAGATTGCGGGACTGGGCGTCTGCCGGCACCGATTTCGGCACGCCATGCGCCGAAAAGACGACCGGGCTCTGGCGATGCTCGGGCGGGATCTCGGAGAGTTCCTCGATGAACACCGCGCCGAGGCTTTGCAGCCCTTCGACGACGTAGCGGTTGTGCACGATCTCGTGGCGGACATAGACCGGCGCGCCGTATTTCTTCAGCGCCAGCACGACGATCTGGATGGCACGGTCGACGCCCGCACAGAAACCGCGCGGCTGGCAAAGCCGGATGGTCAGCGGTGGCTTTGTGTGAAGCATGATTGCATCTTACGCTGATTGTAGGCCGGTTGATCCGGTTATGACTTCTGAGCTCAAGGCGCGAAATGAGGTGTGCGACCCTGCCCTGTCAAGGGTTGTGGCGGCGATCATTGGTCTTTCGCCGGGCGGCGGAGCCAGGAGATGAGGACACCGGCAAGGGCGGCGGCAAGGCCGTACCAGGTTATCGCATATTGCAGATGGCTGTTCGGCAGGTCGATGACGGTGACACCGCCAACCGGCAGCCCGCCGGGGTTAGCCACGGCGTTCGCATCGATGAAGATCGGCACCAGCGCCGCACCTGCCGGCAGGCCGGCGCTCGAGGCCATCGCGTCACGATCTTTCCAGTAGAAGATGTTCTTATGCGGATCATTGTCGGGAAGCATCATCGAGGGCTTGGCCGGCAGCGGGTTGCGGGCGAGCCCCGTCACCGTCACTTCGCCCGTCGCCTGCCCCTGCGGCCGCTTGGCTGGGTCCTTGAAATCGTAAGGCACGAAGCCGCGGTTGATCAGTACGAAACGGCCATCGTCGAGCTGCAGCGGCGTGAAGACGTCGAAACCGGACTGGCCTTCCCAGGTGGCGAGGAAATGCCGCTCGCCTTGATGCCGGAAAGTGCCGGTCACCGTTACCGGCGTGTAGTCCACGTCGCCGGTGGCAGCAAACCGCTTTTCGACCTCGGCCAATGGCACAGGCGCCGAATGCGTGCGCTGGTCTATCGTCTGGAGAAGGCCCTCTTTCCAGTGCAGGCGCTGAACCTGCCAGGTGCCGAGCGCCAGCAGTATCAAAAACAGGACGACACCCAGGGCGAGCGCCAATGCGCGCTTCGGCCGCGACCGGCCGGCCACCGAACCCGATGCCTCGCTCATTCGCCGCGATCCAGCCGGCCCTCGGCCGCCTTGTTGCGGTATTGCAGCGTCAGCAGCACGCCCTTGATCAGCCGGAGCGCCGCCAGGCAAAGCACAAGCGTCAGCGGAATCCACAGCAGCAGATGCAGCCAGAGCGGCGGATTGAGCGTCACCTCCATCCACAGCGCCAGGCCGACGACGATGAAGCCGATGATCAGGATAACGAACACCGCCGGCCCGTCGCCGGCATCGGCGAAGGAATAATCGAGGCCGCAATTGGTGCAGCGATTGCCGACCGTGAGGAACCCTGAGAACAGCTTGCCCTCGCCACAGCGGGGGCAGCGGCCATGCAGGCCGGCCGAGATCGCATCGATTGGTGGCCAGATCGCCTTGTCGTCGCTCATGAGGTCATCCTAGGAGCATTTGCCGCAAAAGATAAGGCGGCCACGTCGCCGCAGCCGCCTTGTCGATTTCCTCAGCTCGATCTCAGTGCGGTTCGATCATCGCGCCGTTCGATGCCCAGACGTAGATCGAGGCAAACAGGAACAGCCACACCACGTCGACGAAGTGCCAGTACCAGGCGGCGGCCTCGAAGCCGAAATGTTGCTTGGGCGTGAAGTCGCCCTTCATGGCGCGGATCAGGCAGACCAGCAGGAAGATCGTGCCGATGATGACGTGGAAACCATGGAAGCCGGTCGCCATGAAGAAGGTGGCGCCGTAGATCGAATCCCTGAAGCCGAACGGCGCGTGCATGTACTCGTAGGCCTGCACCATGGTGAACAGCATGCCGAGGCCGACGGTCAGCACCAAGCCGTTGATCAGGCCTTTGCGGTCGCCGTGGATGAGCGAGTGGTGCGCCCAGGTCACCGTGGTGCCCGACAGAAGCAGGATGACGGTGTTGTAGAGCGGCAGATGGAAGGGGTCGAGAACTTCGAGGCCCTTGGGTGGCCAGACGCCGCCGGTGAAGGCGGTACGGGCGTATTGATGGACCTCGCCCGGAAACAGGCTGGCGTCGAAGAAGGCCCAGAACCAGGCGACGAAGAACATCACCTCGGAGGCGATGAACATGATCATGCCGTAGCGCAGGTGCAGCGACACGACACGGGTGTGGTGTCCCTCATGCGCTTCCTTGATCGTATCCGACCACCAGGCGAACATCGTGTAGATGACGATCAGCAGGCCGATGAAGAACAGCCATGGATTGGCGACATTGAAACCGAAGATCGGGAAATCGCCGCCCTTGAGGTATTGCATGTAACAGACGCCGCCGAACGCGGTCACCAGCGCCCCGACGGAGCCCAGGAAAGGCCACGGGCTCGGGTCGACGAGGTGGTAGTCATGTTGTGGTTTTGCGTGTGCGTCTGCCATATCAACCCCCGAGGCTTGCTTCGGTATCTGAAATCTTGTTGCGGCGGCCGTCGGCCGGCACCGATGATGCGACCGGCTTGGTCTTGTCGACCGGGAACATCGTGTAGGACAGGGTAATCGTCCTCAAATCCTTCAATTCCGGCGCGTTGACGATGTCGGGATCGACATAGAACACGACCGGCATGTCCAGTGTCTCGCCCGGCTTCAGCGTCGTGTCGGTGAAGCAGAAACACTCGACCTTGTTGAAGTAAGGTCCGGCCAGCTCAGGCTGTACATTGAAGGTGGCCCGTCCGGTGATGGGCCGGCTGAATTTGTTCGTCGCGCTGAAATGCGCCTCGGCGGTCTCGCCGATCTTGATGGTGATCGAGCGGGCGACCGGTTGGAATTGCCAGGGAACCCCGACCGTGTTGGCATCGAAGCGGATGGTGATGTCGCGGTCGAGCACCCGGTCGGCATATTGCTGGGTCGCCCTTTTGACGGTGCCGCCGTAGCCTGTCGCCTGGCAGAACATCGCATAGAGCGGCACCGCGGCGTAGGCCATGCCGATCATGCCGCCGAAGAACGCGATGCAGACGCCGGCGACGACACGGTTCGTGTTTTTCTTCGTAGGATCGGTGACTGTTTGCCTGGTCATCGTCAGCTCACATCGAGCCGGGGAAACTGTGACCAAATTTCACGATGGTCGCGACGTAGAATATGACGACCAGCGCCGCCAGCGCGAAACCGATTGCGGCCGAGCGATTGCGGCGGGCCTTCTGCTGACGTTCGGTCAGCGTGACCAGTTCAAGCTTCTTGTCGACCATGCTCATGCTCCACCGATGGTCAGCGCGCGCGCGACGACGCAATCGCCAAGGTAGGTGGCGAAGATGGCGAAGAGATAAAGCAGCGAATAGCCGAACAAGGCCTTGGCCGGCCTCATCGCCCTGTCGTCATCGGCCATTTGCAGCACCTTCCACGCATACCAGACGAAGCCGGCGCCGAGCAGCAATGCAACGATGCCATAGGCCGGCGTGGTGAAGCCGAGAACCCATGGCAGCACGCCAACCGGCGCGAGGACCAGCGCATAGGCAAAGATCTGGCGTCTGGTCGCGGGATGGCCGGCAACATTCGGCATCATCGGAATACCTGCCTTGGCGTAGTCCTCCGACTTGAACAGTGCGAGCGCCCAGAAATGCGGGGGCGTCCACAGGAAGATGATCAGGAACAGCACCAAGCTTTCGAGGCTGATCGATCCGGTGACCGCCGCCCAGCCGATGACCGGCGGAATGGCACCGGCGGCCCCGCCGATAACGATGTTCTGCGGCGTCCAGCGCTTCAGCCACATCGTATAGATAACGGCATAGAAAAAGATGGTGAAGGCTAGAAGCGACGCTGCCAGCCAGTTGACCAGCACGCCGAGCGTCATCACCGACAGAACCGACAGCACCAATCCGAAGCTCAATGCCTCGCCTGGCCGGATGCGGCCGGCCGGCACGGGACGGCCGGCGGTGCGCGTCATCACCGCATCGATGTCTGCGTCGTACCACATGTTGAGCGCACCGGATGCGCCAGCACCAATGGCAATAGCCAGGATCGCTATCACCGCCAGCAGCGGATTGATGGTCACCGGGGCGGCGACCATGCCGACAAACGCGGTGAACACCACCAGCGACATGACGCGCGGCTTCAGCAGGGCGAAGAAATCGCCCGCCGTCGCTTCCGACATGCGGAAGCCCGGCTCGTCAATCAGTCCGTCTTCGGCAAGGGCCATGCGTACTAAAGTCCATCATTCCGTTGGCCAAAACCGCCGGCCGGCCGGCGGTTCCGTATTAAAGGAGGCAACCGCCTACTTGATCTTCGGCAACTGTTCCCACTGGTGGAACGGCGGCGGCGAAGGCAGCTGCCATTCCAGCGTGGTCGCACCCTCGCCCCAAGGATTGGCGCCGGCGACCCGCTTCTTCTGGAACGCCTCGAAGACGCCGAACAGGAAGATGACGACGCCGACAGCCGAGATGTACGAGCCGTAGGACGACACCATATTCCAGCCGGCGAAGGCGTCGGGATAGTCGATATAACGACGCGGCATACCGGAGAGACCGAGGAAGTGCTGCGGGAAAAAGACCAGGTTGACGCCGACGAAAGTGACCCAGAAGTGGGTGTTGGCGATCACCGGCGAATACATGTAGCCGGTCATCTTCGGGAACCAGTAGTACCAGCCGGCGAAGATGGCGAAGACCGCGCCCAGCGACAGCACGTAGTGGAAGTGCGCGACCACGAAATAGGTGTCGTGCAGCGGGCGGTCGAGGCCGGCATTGGCCAGCTGCACGCCGGTGACGCCGCCAACGGTGAACAGGAAGATGAAGCCGATCGCCCACAGCATCGGGGTCTTGAGCGAAATCGACCCGCCCCACATAGTGGCGATCCACGAGAAGATCTTCACACCCGTCGGCACCGCGATGACCATGGTGGCAAAGACGAAATAGCGCTGGGTGTCGAGCGACAGGCCCGTCGTGTACATGTGGTGGGCCCAGACGATGAAGCCCACCGCGCCGATGGCAACCATCGCATAGGCCATGCCGAGATAGCCGAACACCGGCTTCCTCGAAAAGGTCGAGATGATGTGGCTGATGATGCCGAAACCCGGCAGGATCAGAATGTAGACCTCCGGATGGCCGAAGAACCAGAACAGGTGCTGGAACAGGATCGGATCGCCGCCGCCGTCCGGGGCGAAGAAGGTGGTGCCGAAATTGCGGTCGGTCAAAAGCATGGTGATGCCGCCGGCCAGCACCGGCAACGACAGCAGCAACAGGAAGGCGGTGATCAGCACCGACCAGGCGAACAGCGGCATCTTGTGCATGGTCATGCCGGGCGCGCGCATGTTGAAGATGGTGGTGATGAAGTTGATGGCACCAAGAATCGAGGAGGCGCCGGCGATGTGGATTGAAAGAATCGCCAGATCCATGGCCGGCCCAGGCTGGCCCGATGTCGACAGCGGCGGATAAAGCGTCCAGCCGCCGCCGACGCCATAGGCGCCGGGCGCACTCGGGACGAAGGCCGAGAAAATCAGCAGGATGAAAGCCGGCGGCAGCAGCCAGAACGACACGTTATTCATGCGCGGGAAGGCCATATCCGGCGCGCCGATCATGATCGGTACCATCCAGTTGGCAAAGCCGCCGATCAGCGCCGGCATCACCATGAAGAAGATCATGATCAGCGCATGCGCGGTGGTGAAAGCATTGTACATACTCTTGCCGCCGTCGATGGCGGCGTCGCCGTTCATGCCGTAGACCATCTGCGCCAGGCCAGTGAATATCTGGATGCCCGGCTCCTGCAATTCCATGCGCATGACGACCGACAAGGCGCCACCGATGCAGCCCGCCATGATCGCGAAGATCAGATAAAGCGTACCGATGTCCTTGTGGTTGGTCGAATACACCCACCGGACCCAGCCATGATATGGCTTGTGGTCGTGGTCGTCGTGAGCTGCAGCGTCTGCCATGGTCGGCTCCGTTCCCTGAATCTTTTCTGGTCGCGACATCAGTTGCCGGCGGCCGCTACCTTGTTCGTGCCATCGACCTCGGCCATCAGCGCCTTGTTGGCGCCGGGAAGGTCGGTCTTGGCTGCCGCCAGCCAGGTCTTGTATTGCGCATCGGAGACGACGCGAATGGCGATCGGCATGAAGGCGTGGTCCTTACCGCAGAGTTCCGAGCACTGGCCGTAATAGAGGCCTTCCTTATCGGCCTTGAACCACACCTCGTTGATGCGGCCCGGCACCGCATCGGTCTTGATGCCGAAGGACGGCATGGCAAAGGCGTGAATGACGTCGGTCGCCGTCACCAGCACGCGGGTCATGGTGTTGACCGGCACCACCATCTCATTGTCGACGGCGAGCAGGCGCGGATACGCGGCGCGATCTTCCTTGCCGGCAGCAGCCCTGTCGGCATCCTGAAGGATCGCGGAATTGAAGGAAAGCGTGTTGTCGACCTGGTATTCGTAGTCCCAGTTCCACTGATTGCCGGTCGCCTTGACGGTCAGCTTGGCTTCTTCGGGCGGCGTGTACTGCGCGGTCAGCAGCTGGAACGAGGGAATGGCGAGACAGAGCAGGATGACGACGGGACCGACAGTCCAGATGACCTCGATCAGCGTGTTGTGGCTGGTGCGCGACGGGGTCGGGTTGACGCTCGCCCGGAACCGCAAAATGCAGTAGGCGATCAGAAAAAGCACCAAGGCGGTGATCACGATAATGAACGCGAACGAGTAGTTCCCGAACCATTCGATCTGCCGCATGATGTCGGTTGCCGGAGGCTGAAAACTGGTTTCCCAAGGTTGGGGCTGGGCTGCATGAGCGGATGCAGCGGCAAACAACGTGGCAGCAGCACTAGCTACGATTTTGGCGGTTGCCAGGAATTTTCTCATCGCCCTCGTCATCTCCCAGTTCCTCGCGATCGAACCGCAAGAATGTCGAACAATGCCGGGACGGGAATCCCGGACAATTCAAGGCTGGTTCAAACCATACTCTATTTGCCTCCGCAAGAAAGGAGCGCCGGAACCCGTGCGGCATTTTTGCGCGCAAGCGCGGCGCTGGCTTCGTGCGGTGACAGCTCGCCGCGAATCACCAGAGCGGCATCCGGGTAGAATGAGCCGCGCGGCGCGCGGAACCGTCGCAATTAGGGCGAAATTGGCACGGAAAAGCGCATTGTCGCCTGTGTCGGGGCAGATCGCCGGGGTCTCGTCCTTTACTTGGGTTTAGTGCGGCTTAAAGTGCCGTGATTCGCAATGGAGCCGTCATGAACCCTTGGCTTTCGAGAACCTTGGCGAAGGTCATCCTTGTTGCCGCCGCAATAGCCTTGCCCGGCGCCGGCCTGGCCAATGCCGCGCAGCCAAGCGGCACGGTGAAGTCGACGCATGGGGCGTGGTCGATCATCTGCGATACGCCGGCCGGTGCTACGTCCGAACAATGCGTGATGATGCAGAACGTCGTCGCCGAGGACCGCCCGGAAATGGGGCTTTCCGTCGTCGTGCTGCGCACAGCAGACAACAAGGCCGAAATCCTGCGTGTGCTGGCGCCGCTCGGCGTGCTGTTGCCCAACGGCCTCGGCCTCAATGTCGACGGCAAGGATATCGGCCGCGCCTACTTCGTGCGCTGTTTCCAGGACGGCTGCTATGCCGAGGTCATCCTGGAAAAGCCGCTGCTCGACACGCTGAAGACCGGAACGTCCGCCACCTTCATCGTCTTCCAGACGCCGGAAGAAGGCATCGGCATTCCCGTCGATCTCAAGGGTTTCGCCGACGGCTTTGCCGCCCTGCCCTGAACGCGGTGTTGTAGCACGATCCAGTGATGTTGACCGGCCGCGGTCACGGCGAATGTCATTTCAGATTGTCTGTGCGGGCCTTCGCGCCTACATCGTGGGAAACAATCCTCCTGCGAACGGATACGCCATGAACAGCCTGATCGGCCAATTCGACATTTCCGACGATCGCATCAAGCAGATCGTCGCCGAGACTATCAACGGCGCCGACGACGGCGAACTGTTTCTCGAATACAGCGAGAGCGAAGCGCTGATGTTCGACAATGGCAAACTGAAGACGGCGAATTTCAACACCGACCAGGGTTTCGGCCTGCGCGCCGTCGCCGGCGAAGCCAGCGGCTACGCCCATTCCAGCGATCTCTCCGAAGCCTCGCTGCTGCGCGCCGCCGATGCCGTTTCGACGGTGAAGAGCGGCTATTCCGGCACGCTTGCCGCAGCGCCCGCCCGCACCAACCGCCATCTCTACGGCGACGGAAACCCTATCCCCTCGCCTTCCTTCGAGGCCAAGGCCAAGCTGCTTCAGGAAATAGACGCGTGGCTGCGGTCCGAGGATCCGCGCGTCAGGCAGGTGACGGCGTCGCTCGCCGCCTCCTGGCAGCATGTCGAGATCGTGCGCGCCGACGGCCAGATGGTGCGCGACATCCGTCCGCTGGTCAGGATCAACGTGTCGGTGGTGGTCGGCGACGGCGACCGTCAGGAGAGCGGCTCCTACGGCACGGGCGGCCGCAAGGATTTTGGCGAATTCCTGGTCGAGGACAGCTGGAAGCACGCGGCCAAGGAGGCACTGCGGCAAGCGCTCGTCAATCTCGAAGCGGTTCCAGCACCTGCCGGCACTTTCGACATCGTGCTGTCGAGCGGCTGGCCGGGCGTCATGCTGCACGAGGCCGTCGGCCACGGGCTGGAAGGCGATTTCAACCGTAAGAAGACGTCGGCCTTTGCCGGCCTGCTTGGCCAACAGGTGGCAGCGAAAGGCGTCACTGTCGTTGACGACGGCACCATGCCCGAGCGGCGTGGTTCGCTGACCGTCGACGACGAAGGCACGCCTTCGGCCTATAACGTGCTGATCGACGATGGCAAGCTGGTCGGCTACATGCAGGACCGCCAGAACGCCCGGCTGATGGGCATGAAAGCCACCGGCAACGGGCGGCGCCAAGGTTACGCACACGAGCCGATGCCGCGCATGACCAACACCTATATGACAGCAGGCGGTATGGAGCCGGACGAGATCATCGCGTCGGTCAAGAACGGCATCTATGCCGTGTCGTTCGGCGGCGGCCAGGTCGACATCACTTCAGGCAAGTTCGTGTTCGGCTGCACCGAGGCCTACATGATCGAGAACGGCAAGGTGACGCAACCGATCAAGGGCGCCATGCTGATCGGCAACGGGCCGGACGCGATGCATCGCGTTTCGATGATCGGCAATGATATGAAGCTCGACACCGGCATCGGCATGTGCGGCAAGGCCGGACAGGGTGTGCCGGTCGGCGTCGGCCAGCCGCATCTCAGGATGAACCAGATGACGGTCGGCGGCACCAGGGTTTGATGCGGCGGCCGCGTTCCGGTAACATCGCCTTCTAAATGATGTTTCCGGATGCCGGTGTCTTCGACCATGTCCAAAGCCAAAATCGTCATCCTGACAGGCGCCGGCATTTCGGCGGAGTCGGGCGTCGCCACGTTCCGGGATCCCGACGGGGTCTGGGCGAAATACGACCTGCAGGACGTGGCCACGCCGCAAGGTTTTGCGCGCGATCCCGTAAAGGTGCAGGATTTCTACAATATGCGCCGGCGGCAGATGGGCAGCGTCGAGCCAAATGCGGCGCACGCCGCGCTGGCCAAGCTCGAGCAGAAATTCCCAGGCGACGTCCTCGTCGTCACGCAGAATATCGACGACCTGCATGAGCGCGCCGGTTCGCGCAAACTGATCCATATGCATGGAGAACTGGACCATGCCCTTTGCCTGGGCTGCGGGCAAAGCAGCGCCTGGGCCGACGACATCGCTGCCCATTCGGCCTGTCCAGCGTGTGGCGCAAAAGGTCAATTGAGGCCTGACGTGGTCTGGTTCGGCGAAATGCCTTACCGCATGGAGGAGATCGGCGAGGCGCTGACGCGCTGCGACCTGTTCGTGGCCATCGGCACCAGCGGCAGTGTCTACCCGGCAGCAGGTTTCGTGGAGGAGGCACGCGCGGCCGGAGCCGTAACAGCCGAACTCAATCTGAAATGCGCCGGCTGGGCCTCCCGTTTCGACGAGCAGATGGAAGGGCCGGCGACACAAGTGGTGCCTGCCTTCGTCGAGCGCGTCCTTTCAGGCGCAGGCTAGCACCGTCTGGTTATGCAGCCTTGAATTCAGCGCGCGATCAGCATCTTTGTTATGTCGGGAGAGGAAATTGTGATGGTCGGCGGAGAACAGCGAGAAGTCACCAGTTCGACCGACGATCAAGTCATACTGCCTGTTCCAGTCTTGCCCCTAACGCGGCCAGAGGACGTGTTTGGATCCCTGCCCACAGAGGCAGGCCGAAGACGTTGGAAGAGATGGAGGCGGGTGTGCTCGCCGCGGCTCGAATTGCCCTAAAGCCATGAAGCCGGTGTTTTCGGCAGGCGATGGTCGGGATCGATGATTTCAAGACGCGGAGCATCGTTTTCGTTCCAGCGCCACAGCGCGACGCATGTGCCGCCGGGCGACATGAAGGACGGGTAGATCACGCCGTGCAGCCCGTCGCCAAGCAAGCGGTCTCTCAGCTGATGCGTCTCGAGCACACAGCCTCTATCCACGATGTCACGCCATTCGCATCGGTGAATGCCCGCCGCTACACCAAGCTGCACCAGCGTATCGGCGTCTGTCAGGTCGGCCAGCCGGGCGCCTGACAGCTTCAATCGTGCAATCGGCGCCGGGTGCTGGACAAAAGCGCGCCAATCGGATTCCAGCGGCCGCCGAAGCGGGCCGCGCCGTCACCGGAAAGCGGCAGATGGGCCCAGCCCGGCACAAAAGCGCGCCACAGGGTCAGCCTGGTTTCAGGCATAGATGCCGGAGCGGACTGCCTCCAGATAGGCAAGCACCTTGTCCGTCTTACCTTCGCGAACCAGATCGTAGGCGGTCTTTCCGGCCCAACCGGGGATCGGCTGATGCTTGAACCAGATCGCCGCACGATGTTCATCACCGACCATCTCGCCGGCCGTCGCCAGGATACGGACGATGGGACTCAATGCGGCGTCGACCTTGCGCGCACCGGATTTGGCGGCAAGCGTGTTGCGCGAGACCGGTCAGCCCCGCCAGTTCTGTCATATTGACCCCTAGCAGTTCAGCGACCCGCCTTGGCGAGAGAAACGGCGCCCGCTCCTCGCCGAAGCGCGACGCCGAAATCTCAAAGGCTTTGGTGCTCATTGCAATTTCCTAGCACATTTTGAACAACGCACGTTCAAATGCGCTTTGTTGGTGCGCATTTCACGCCCATAAATGCTGCTAGCGCCTTCGCCTCGGCTTCTCCAACAGCGCCACGGCCTCGACATGCGGCGACCACAGGAACTGGTCGATCGGCGTCACGCTCTTCAGGGCGTAGCCGCCGTCCATGAGAATGCGTAGGTCCCGCGCCAGCGTTACCGGATTGCAGGACACCGCGGCGACGAGCGGCACGTCGGAGCGCGCGATCTGCTTCGACTGGTCCTCGGCGCCGGCGCGAGGCGGGTCGAAGACAACGCCGTCAAAGGCATTCAACTCCTTGGATGTGAGCGGCCGCCGGAACAAGTCGCGACGTTCGCCGGTCACCCGCTTCAGGCCGCTGGCGAAACGGAATGCCCGGTCGAGCGCCGCGAGTGCTGCCGCATCGCCTTCCACCGCGTGAACTTCCGATCTTGCGGCCAGGCGCAGTGCGAAGCTGCCGCAGCCGGCGAAGAGATCGGCGACCTTTTTGGCACGCGCGAGATGCTGGCCGACAATGCCGGCCATCGCTTGTTCGGCGGCCTCGGTCGCCTGCAGGAAAGCGCCCGGAGGCACTGCAACGGCGACGCCACCAAACAGGACGACCGGTTTCTTTGGTTCGATAATGATCTCGCCGTCGACCGACAGCCTGGCTAGCCCCTCGGCGATGATGAAGTTGGAGGCGACGCGGCGCTGGTTCTCGCCGAGCTTACCGGAATCGTGAACCGCGACATCGAGGCCGGAACCGGTTACCGTCACCGCCATGTGGAACGATTTGGTCGTGGTGCTGATCAGTCCGGCAAGCATCCTCAAACGGTCGAGCGCAGCGACGATCTGCGGCGCCGAGATCGGGCACTCCTCGATGGAGATGATTTCGGACGACAGCGCGCGAACGAAGCCGAACTGCATTCCCGCCTCGCTCCGCCGGGCGGTGAAGACGACGCGGCGGCGCGTGTGCGGCGCGCACGGCACCAGCGCGCCGACATCGCAAGCGATGCCCTTGCTCTTCAGCGCATGCACTACCTTTTCGCGCTTCCACTGGTGATAGGCTTCAGTCTCGAGATGTTGGACGGCGCAGCCGCCGCACGCGCCGAAATGCCGGCACGGCGGATCGACCCGCAGCGGCGAAGCCTCAAGCACCGACATCAAGGTAGCGCGATCTTTCTCCCGCGCGGCGGTGACGACCTCTCCCGGCAGCGCGAACGGAATGAAAACCTCGCCGGTTTCCGTCTCGGCGATGCCGTCGCCCTGCGAGCCCAATTTTGCGATCGTGAAACGGGTGCTCATCGCTTCTGGGTCTCGGTGTCCTTGATGCCGCCGAGCAGGAACTCGCGGTTGCCGTCGCCGCCCTCTATCGGCGACAGATGCAGCCCCAGCGAGCGCCAGCCGGCAATGGTGTCGAGCCAGTCCTGCATCAGGCCGGCAATGCGCGCCGCATCATAGGGGTCCTTCAGCAGGCCGCCCTTGCCGATCGCCTCGCGGCCGGCCTCGAATTGCGGCTTGACCAGAAACACAGCTTTTGCGCCGTTCCTGGCCAAGGCAAGCGCCGGCGGGAGCGCCAGTTTCAGCGAGATGAAGCTGACATCCGAGACGATGAAATCCGGCACACGGCCGCCGAGATCGGCGGTAGTCAGTTCGCGCGCATTCAGGCCTTCAATTACCGTCACGCGCGGATCGCCGGCAATGTCGGAGTGCATCTGGCCGTGCCCGACATCGATCGCCGTGACATGCGCCGCGCCGCGTTCGAGCAGCACCTGCGTGAAGCCGCCGGTCGAGGCGCCGACATCGAGCGCTTCGCTGCCGGTTGGGTCGAGCGCGAAATGGTCGAGACCAGCCTTCAGCTTCAGTGCAGCGCGCGACACGTAACCTTGCGCCGGATCGTCAACGACGATGTTGCACTCAGGCAGAACGGCCTGGCCCGGCTTGAGGGCGACGATGCCGTCGACCGTCACGGTGCCGCGCTCGACCGCGTCGCGGGCACGCGAGCGGCTGGCAAACAGACCGCGCTGGACGAGCAATTCGTCGAGCCGCTGGCGTATGCTGGCTGGCGGAAGGGAAGTCATCGGCCTTCATGGCGAAAGCCAACGATGATGGCAAGGATATTGGCGATGAGAGAAGGCATAGTTGGAAAAGCGGGTGAACTCATCAGCCGCAGCGCTGTTTGTCGAACCTCGCACGAGACCCGACGCAATGCTAAGAAGGAGATGCCGTTTAGCCGTCGAAACGTGGAGGAGGAACATGCTGACGGGAACCTGCCACTGCGGCGCAGCCCACTGGACCCTGGAGGGCGATCCCGGTTCGATCACTGCCTGCAATTGCACACTTTGCCGTCGCTACGGCACGCTCTGGGCTTACGACTATGTCGACGAACGAATCCGCCTTGCGGGGCCTGTAAGCGCCTATACGCGCGTCGGAAAGGCCCATCCTTCGCTTGAGATTCTCTTCTGTCCAACCTGCGCTTGCGTCCTTGCATGGCGCGGTCTGCATGCCGATGCCGCCGGTCGCTACCGTATCGCCGTCAATGTGAGGCTTGCGCCGCCCGAGGCTGTCGCCGATCTCCCGATCGACCATTTCGATGGTCTCGATACATTCGAGGATTTACCGAGAGATGGTCGCTGTGTGCGGGATATGTGGTTCTAGTTTCTAGCGTCTCTTCGGGATCATGCTTTAGAATATGATCCGCGAAACCCGCCGCTCGACGGCCGGCGTCAGACCGTCGCTGCTGTCGCCGGACACCTGCGTGCGCGGCCGGTCAATGGAAATGGACGCCTTCGGCAAGGTGTCGGGGCAGACGACGAATTGCGGCGCCTGCGTGTCGGAAAAGCCGCCACGGATTTCGCCGATCTTGCCGGCGACGATGCCCATCACCGCCTTTTCGAGTTTGCGGTCGTAGCGCGTTTCGGCCGCGGCCGACGCGGCGAAGATTGCCATTAGCGCGATGCCGCCCAAAAGCGATCTCATTGGTCTTCATTCCCCTGCCGGTCGCTTTCTAGCAGGGCAGCGTTGAAGAACGGCCAAAGAACACGGTAAGCAAATCGCCAAACGGCTGCGTAAACAGCATGTTACGACCGTCCGCCGGCGATTTGATTCAAGCAGTTGAGATTTTGATTCAGACTAGCATCTTGCAGCAAAGTTGAATCGCTTCGGCGTCGCCGGAATGCGTCCAAGCTAGGCGCGCTGGGCCTGCGCTGTGTGCCCCAGCGCCACGAACACGGTGCGCACGATGCCGGCGCTGTCCAGCCCGGCGTCGGCATACATCTTTTCCGGCTTGGCATGGTCGACGAAAGCGTCGGGCAGCACCAGCGGGCGCACCTTCAAGCCGCTCTCCAGCAGCCCTTCATGGGCCAGGAACTGCAGCACATGGCTGGCGAAGCCGCCGACCGCGCCCTCTTCCACCGTCACCAGTATCTCGTGCGAACGGGCCAGCCGCCGGATCAGATCTTCGTCGAGCGGCTTGGCAAAACGGGCATCGGCGACCGTGGTAGAAAGCCCTGCCGCGCCGAGCTCCTCGGCCGCGGCCAGGCAATCCTGCAGCCTGGTGCCGAAGGAAAGCAGCGCTACCTTGGTGCCCTCCCTGACGATCCGGCCCTTGCCGATCTCCAACACCGAGCCGCGTTGCGGCATCTCGACACCAACGCCGTTACCGCGCGGGTAGCGGAAGGCGATCGGGCCGTCATCGTAGCTTGCAGCGGTGCGTACCATGTGGCGCAGTTCGGCCTCATCGGCCGCCGCCATGACGACGAAACCGGGCAGCGTCGCCAGGAAGGTCGTGTCGAAGGCGCCGCAATGGGTGGCACCATCGGCGCCGACGAAGCCGGCGCGATCGATCGGAAAGCGCACCGGCAATTTCTGGATTGCCACGTCGTGGACGACCTGGTCGTAGGCGCGCTGGAGGAAGGTCGAGTAGATCGCAGCGAAAGGCTTGAAGCCTTCCGTGGCAAGACCGGCGGCGAAGGTCACCGCATGCTGCTCGGCAATGCCGACATCGAAGGTCCTCGCCGGAAACGCTTCGCCGAACAGATCAAGCCCGGTGCCGTTCGGCATGGCGGCGGTGATGGCGACGATGCGGTCGTCCTCTCGGGCCTCCTGGATCAGGCTTTCGGCAAACACCTTGGTGTAGCTCGGCGCATTGGCGGGCGCCTTGGCCTGGGCGCCGGTAATGACGTCAAATTTGTTGACGCCGTGATATTTGTCGGCGGCCGCCTCGGCCGGGGCATAGCCCTTGCCTTTCTGGGTCACGACGTGGATCAACACCGGGCCGTCGGCATTGTCGCGGACGTTCTTCAGCACCGGGATCAGGTGCTCGAGGTTGTGACCGTCGATCGGGCCGATGTGGTAGAACCCCATTTCCTCGAACAGCGTGCCACCGGTGACGTAACCGCGCGCATGCTCGACCGCGCGCTTGATGGCGCGATCGGCGCGCTCGCCGAGATAGGACGTCAGCTTCTTGCCGAAATCGCGCAACCCAAGATAGGTCTTGCCTGAGGCGAGCCGCGCCAGATAGGCGCTCATCGCACCGGTCGGCGGAGCGATCGACATATCGTTGTCGTTCAAGATGACGATTAGCCGGGCATCGAGTGCGCCGGCATTGTTCATCGCCTCATAGGCCATGCCGGCCGACATGGCGCCGTCGCCAATAACGGCAATGACATTGTTGCGGCCATCGGACAGATCGCGCGCCATGGCCATGCCGAGGCCGGCTGAAATCGAGGTCGAGGAGTGGGCTGCGCCGAACGGATCGTATTCACTCTCGACGCGACGCGTGAAGCCGGACAGGCCGCCCTCCTGCCGCAGCGTGCGGATTCGGTCGCGGCGGCCAGTCAGAATCTTGTGCGGATAGGCCTGGTGGCCGACGTCCCAGATCAGCCGGTCGTCCGGCGTGTTGAACACGTAGTGCAGCGCGACGGTCAGTTCAACGACGCCAAGGCCGGCGCCGAGATGCCCGCCGGTGTGCGAGACGACGTCGATCAGTTCGGCGCGAAGCTCTGACGCCAGCTGCGGCAGGTCGCCTTCGGCAAGCGTGCGCAAATCGGCTGGGACGCGGACCTTGTCGAGAAGCGGCGTATCGGGCTTTGCGTTCACTGTTTGCGAGCCTGGTCAGATTTTCTGTTCATCGTGAAATATGCCGCTGGCCGGCGAATGTAAATGTGGCGGTAACGCGCATCAGCTTTCGGGCAGTGGGATGAACTCTTGCTCGTCTCCAGGAACGATATCGAAGCGGCCTGTCTTCCATTCTTCTTTCGCCTGCTCGATGCGTTCCTTTGAGGACGATACGAAATTCCACCAGATATAACGTTTCGAACCGAGCGAAGCGCCGCCAAAGAGCATGAAATGGGCGCCGCCCACCGATGAAACAACGACCTCATCGCCAGGCCGGAAAACCAGCAGCCGCTCGGCCGGGAAGCGGTCACCGGATATCGAAACCTCGCCTTCCAGCGTATAGATGGCGCGCTCCTCGGCATCGGCCGGGATCTTCACGCTGGCACCCGGCGCCAGCCTGAGATCGGCATAAAGCGTGTCCGAAGCGGTGGCGACCGGGGAGCGCAGTCCGGAAAACGCACCGATGACGATACGACCGCTAACCCCCTCGGCGTCGATTTCGGGCAGGCGCAGGGCCGCGGTGTTTTCGAAGACCGGCGCGACCTCCTCCTTGCCGTCCGGCAGCGCCAGCCATGTTTGCAGGCCAGAAACCGACATCGGCGCGCCGCGCAATTCTTCCGGCGTGCGCTCCGAATGGACGATGCCACGGCCGGCGGTCATCAAATTCACATCGCCGGGTTGGATCACCATCTCGGTGCCGAGCGAATCGCGGTGCCTGATCTTGCCGTCGAATAGGTAAGTCACCGTCGACAGGCCGATATGTGGATGCGGACGGACGTCGAGCGCCTGGCCGGCCCGCAGAACCGCCGGACCCATGCGGTCGAAGAAGATGAAGGGTCCGACCAGCCGGCGCCTGGCCGTCGGCAAGGCGCGGCGAACCTGAAATCCGCCGATGTCCTTGGCGTTCGGAATGACCATCAGTTCGATCTGATCGCTGGCGAAGGCATCGCCCATCTGCGGATCGTTTCCGGGAAAGAAGCTCACGCGGTCCCCTCAGGCGAAGCGAAGTGCAGATTTGGCCTTCGCCTTGGCCGCCACCTCTTCGCGATTGCGCGGATGCTGTGTCGTCTCGAGGCTGTCGAGCAATTCGCGCGCCGAGGCGGCGATGGCCTCGACGGCATGGTCGAACGCATGCTGGTTCTGTTTCGACGGCCGCGTCGTTCCGCTCAGCTTGCGGACAAACTGGAGCGCCGCATCGCGGACCTCGTCATTGGTTGCCGGCGGATCGAAATTGAACAGGGTTTTGATGTTTCTGCACATCGTTCGCAATCTCCTCTCGTCCTGGAGCCGTTTCAAACGGTATGAGTTTTATCCTCAATCGTGATGATGTCCAAAGCCGGTAAGCACAATTGTCGTTCGAGGCCGTGCCTCAATCCGCATCCAGCGGCTCTGTCCCCACCGGCTTACCGTCGCGCGACAGCCTGATTTTCTCGACCTTGTCCTCGGCCGCTTTCAGCAGCCGGTCGCAATGCGCCTTCAGCGCCTCGCCGCGCTCATAAATGCGGATCGACTGGTCGAGCGGCACGTCGCCGCGCTCCAGATCGTCGACGATCCTCTCCAGCGCCTCGAGCGCCTGCTCGAAGCTCATCGCCTTAACGTCCTCGTTGGTCTCACCAGCCATCGTCTATCCCTTCATCAGCCGCCCAACATGGGCGGCGACTGAAAATGCCAATCCCTGCAGATCGTAGCCGCCCTCGAGCAGGCTGACGAGCCGGTTGCCGCTATGGCGTCCGGCGCGTTCGAGCAACTGGCCGGTCGCCCAGTCGAAATCATCCTCGGTCAGGTTGATCTCGGCCAGCGGATCGCGGTGGTGGGCGTCGAAACCGGCGGAGATGATGATGAGGTCGGGCGCAAAATTGTCGAGCGCCGGCAGGATGCGCGACAGAAAGGCGTCGCGGAAACTGTCGCTGCCGCTCTGCGGCGCCAGCGGCGCGTTGACGATGTTGCCGGCGCCGGTTTCGCTCGCGGCCCCGGTTCCCGGGTAAAGCGGCATCTGGTGTGTCGAGCAATAGAGCACTGACGGATCGTCCCAGAAGATGTCCTGCGTACCGTTGCCGTGATGCACATCCCAGTCGACGACGGCGACGCGGTCGGCGCCATGCTTCTTCTGCGCGTAGCGTGCCGCGATCGCCGCGGTGTTGAACAGGCAAAAACCCATCGAGGTGGTCTTTTCGGCATGATGGCCGGGCGGCCGCGCGGCGACGAAGACGTTGTCGGCACGGCCGGTGAAGACGTCGTCGACAGCGGCGTTGGCAGCGCCGATCGCGGTCACGGCCGCCTGCCAGCTCTTTGGGCTGGCGGTGGTGTCGGCGTCGATACGGGCGATGCCGGTGTCCGGTATCGCTGCGCGGACACGTTCGGCGAATTCGGGCGGATGCGCGTAAAGGATGGTTGCCTCGTCGCCTTCAGGCGCCTGGACGCGATCGAGCGCCGCGAAGGCCTCGTCGTCAAGCACACGCTCTATGGCGCGCAGACGGTCCGGCCGCTCCGGATGACCGGGCGGGGTTATGTGCTCGAGGAAAATCGGATGGGTGTAAAGTCTCGTGACCATGCCCCCGATATAGGCGCGCCTTACCGCTTTGGCCATGTTTTCGCGTCTCGCTGGTGCGATGTTCAACAGGGTTTACGCGGCCGGCCTCGGCTGGATCGAGCTGTCTGACATTGGCGAAAAGATGACCTCAGGCCGGTGATCGGTCAACCTCGGGCTGTATCGCCGACGGTCGATCAGGTTGATGCAGCCTGCCGGTGCGATTGAGCAGTCCTTCCAGAAGAACCTTGAACGCCTTCACTGCCTTCTTCGATGTCGCTTCGGGATCGTTCGAATTTGCGATCCACTGCGCCGCATGCAGCGAGGCGCCGCTGACCAGCCTTGCCGCGGCTTCGGGATCGACGGCGAGAATTGTCCCCTCGTCGCGCAGTCTTTGCAGGCTCTCTGTCATCGAACGGATGCATGTGCTCTGGCTTGGCCATTGCGATGGATCGCCGAGCACTGCCGGCCCGTCACGAAGCACGATACGCTGGATCTCGGGCTCCAGCGCCATCTCGATATAGGCGGTGCATTCGTCGACAAAGCCCTGCCAGAGATTGTCCGGCTTGGCCGAAACGACCTTCAGCCGGGCCGACATTTCGGCGTCGATCTCGGCGATGACCGCCTGGAGAAGGCCCTTCTTGTCGCCGAAATGGTGATAGAGCGCACCGCGCGTCAGCCCGGCCGATGCCGTGAAGTCATCCATCGAGGCTTCGGCATAGCCGAGCGTGCCGAAGGCCTGGCGCGCCGCGGCAATCAGTTTGGCGCGGGTCTCGGCAATCATCTCCTTGCGTGGTCTGTGCATGCTCTGGCCCTATTAACATACGCTTCGTATGCCAATTGACATACGCCGCGTATGATCTATTTAAACTCATACGCTACGTATGTAATCGCCGAACCGGCCGTTGTCGAGGAGCCAGACCATGCAAAATCCCTATTCGCAGATCTTTCGCGCGCCCGGCGCCAAGGGCTTTGCCGCCGCCGGCTTCGTTGCCCGGCTGCCGATGGCCATGGCTCCGATCGGGATCGTCGCCATGCTGTCACAGACCGATGGCGAATACTGGCTGGCCGGCGCCGTCTCCGCGACATATGCGCTGGCCAACGCTTTCGTCGCCCCGCAGGTATCGCGACTGGTGGACCGCCTCGGCCAGACGCGGATCGTGGTGCCGACCACCGTGATTTCCACGCTCGCTTTCGCGATCCTGATTGCGGCGGCCAATCAGCATTGGCCGATATGGACGCTATTCGTCTCGGCGCTGCTCGCCGCCGTCATGCCCAGTATCCCGGCAATGGTGCGCGCGCGCTGGACGGAGATTTTTCGCAACCGTCCCGAGTTGAACACGGCGTTCGCCTTCGAGTCGGCGGCGGACGAGCTGGTCTACATCGCCGGCGCATCGCTGTCGGTGGGGCTGAGCGTCGCGCTTTTCCCGGAAGCGGGAGTGATCGCGAGCACATTGTTCCTCGCCTTCGGTTCGACGGCCTTCGTCCTGCAGCGCTCGACCGAACCGCGAGCCCGACCGGTGGAACATGGTTCAGGCGGCTCGGCAATCCGCCTCCGGCCGGTCCAGATCATCACCTTGGCCCTGATCTTCATCGGCGCGACCTTCGCCACCACGGAGGTGAGTACCGTGGCGATCACCAAGGAGCTTGGCCAGCCGGGCGCGGCCAGCTTCGTCATCGGCGTCTACGCGCTCGGATCGTTCGTCGTCGGCATCATCATCGGCGCCCTGAACCTGAAAGTGCCGCTGCAAATTCAGCTTGCTATCGCAATCGCCATCATTGCGCTTACCACGCTGCCGCTGCTCGTCGCCGACACTGTGCCGCTGCTGGCACTGGCCGTCTTCGTCAGCGGCGTGGCGATCTCGCCGACCTTCATCACGGCATTCGGCCTGATCGAGCGGCGCGTGCCCGAGGCGGTGCTGACCGAGGGTGTGACCTGGGTGATGACCGGCATCGGCATCGGCATGGCGCTCGGCTCGTTCGCCGCCGGCTGGGTGGTGGACGCTTTCGGCGCGCAGAACGGGTTCTGGGTATCGGTGGCATCGGGCACAATCGCGCTGGTCATCGTGCTCGCCGGCCAGCGCAGCCTTGCCGCGCCGGACTGCGACATGGCTGCATGCGACGCAGCCGCGGTCGCTGCGGAATAGTTTCCGGTGCGTCCGGTCCCGAGGCGGGGCCGGACGTATACCAGCATCGTGAGAATGGCCTAAAGAATCTCGGTCTTGGCGATGTGGATGCCAAAACCTTCGAGACCGACATAATGGCGCTCGCGCGAGGCGATCAGATTGATCGAGGAAATGCCGAGATCCTTGAGAATTTGCGCGCCGAGGCCGATCTCACGCCATTCGTTTTCGCGACGGCGCGCCTCTTCATGATCTTCGCGGTCGCCGGCAGCCGGCCGCTTGCGTTCCTGATGGGCGACGCCGACCGAGCCTTCACGCAGATAGACAATGACGCCGCGCTTGCGCTCGCCCATCGCCTTCATGATGGCATCCAGCCTGTGGCTGATGCCGAAGACGTCACTCACCACGTCCTCAGAATGAAGGCGCACCGGCACCTCGACGCCGTCGCGGATGTCGCCGAAGACGACCGCCACGTGATGCATGGAATCCCAGGGCAGCGTATAGGTGAAGACCTGCGCCTTGCCGCCGGGCGTCTCGATGTCGGAACAGGCGACGCGTTCGACCAGCGTTTCCTTGCGTTGCCGGTAGGCGATGAGGTCAGCGACCGAGATTTGCTTCAACCCGTGCTTTTCGGCGAAGGCCTGCACCTGCGGGCCGCGCATGACTGTGCCGTCATCATTGACCAGCTCGGAAATGACGCCGACCGGCGGCAGGCCGGCGAGCTTGCAGAGGTCGACTGCGGCTTCGGTATGGCCCGAACGCATCAGCACGCCGCCTTCGCGCGCGATCAGCGGAAAGATGTGGCCGGGGCGCACGAAATCGGACGCGCCGACATTGCCATTGGCGAGATTGCGCACCGTCAGCGTGCGGTCGTCCGCCGAAATGCCAGTCGTGGTGCCGTGCTTGAAGTCGACGCTGACGGTAAAGGCAGTGGTGTGGGCAGAATCATTGTCGGCCACCATCGGCGACAGGTTGAGCCGCTTGGCTTCCTCGCGCGGCATCGGCGTGCAGACAATGCCTGACGTGTTGCGCACGATGAATGCCATCTTTTCCGGCGTGCAATGGACGGCGGCGACGATCAGGTCACCCTCGTTCTCGCGCCCGTCATCGTCCATGACGACGACGATCTCGCCGCGCTCGAAGGCGCGCAGGGCTTCAACGATCTTCTTCTGGTCGTAAGGCATAAGTGCTCGCTTCGCTCGCAGGGAATAGGGGAGTAGGGCAGTACGGGAGTAGGGAAAAGGAAAAAATGCTGTCGCGGGAGCTGCATAACCTACTCCCGTACTGCCCTACTCCCCTACTCCCCTACCTGTCTGTCCCCGATGACGCAGATAATGATCGGCAATGGCGCAGGC
Organism: Mesorhizobium sp. M1428; assembly: GCF_040317515.1. Taxonomy (NCBI): domain Bacteria; kingdom Pseudomonadati; phylum Pseudomonadota; class Alphaproteobacteria; order Hyphomicrobiales; family Phyllobacteriaceae; genus Mesorhizobium; species Mesorhizobium sp. M1428. The sequence continues at coordinate 7,279 of NZ_JAMYKT010000015.1, read as the reverse complement.
AACCATCGCCTCGCCGATCGGCACGGCGCGGATGCCGACGCATGGATCGTGCCGGCCCTTGGTCATGATCTCGACGTCATTGCCGTCCTTGTCGATCGACTTTCGCGGCGTCAGGATCGACGAAGTCGGCTTGACGGCAAAGCGTGCGATGATCGCCTGGCCGGTCGAGATGCCGCCGAGGATGCCGCCGGCATTGTTGGACAGGAAGACCGGCTTGCCGTCATTGCCCATGCGCATCTCATCGGCATTCTCCTCGCCGGTGATGCGGGCGGCCTCGAAACCGTTGCCGATCTCGACACCCTTGACGGCGTTGATCGACATCAGGCCGGCGGCGATATCCTGGTCGAGCTTGGCATAAATCGGCGCGCCAAGCCCCGCCGGCACGCCGTCGGCGACGATCTCGATGACCGCACCGACCGAGGAGCCCGCCTTGCGGATGCCGTCCAGATATTTGGTGAAGACGGCGACCGACGCCGGATCGGGAGTGAAGAACGGGTTTTCGGCGTCGCCGACGAAATTCCAGTTCCAATTGGCGCGATCGATCGATTTTTCGCCCATCGACACCAGCGCGCCGCGTACCACCATGCCGGGCACGACCTTGCGGGCAAGCGCCCCGGCCGCCACCCGCGCCGCCGTCTCACGCGCCGAGGAGCGGCCGCCGCCGCGGTAATCGCGCAGGCCGTATTTGACCTCGTAAGTGTAATCGGCATGGCCCGGCCGGAACTGACGCGCGATGTCGCCATAATCCTTGGAGCGCTGGTCGACATTCTCGATCAGCATCGACACCGGCGTGCCGGTGGTGATCATCGTCTCACCGTCCTCATCGAGAATGAAGCCGGACAGGACCTTGACCTCATCCGGTTCGCGACGCTGCGTCACAAAACGTGACTGGCCGGGGCGGCGCTTGTCAAGCTCGGCCTGGATCTCGTCGCGAGTGAAGCGGATGCCTGGCGGACAGCCGTCGACGACGCAGCCCAGCGCCGGCCCATGGCTTTCGCCCCAGGTGGTGACGCGGAAAAGATGACCGAACGTGTTGTGCGACATGGAACCAGCCCTGCCGGCGTCGAAGCCGGCTCAGCGCATGACCCCGAAAATCGGAGCGATCTTCGGAACGGATCATGCACAAAATCAAAACTGCTACAGCGTTCTTTGCGCGTCCAGGAGGACGCGCTGCGCTGCAGCTTGCCTTCTATTGGCGTTTTCCACAGTGGTCAAACTGTGATCCGGCGGATTTAGTTTTGACACATTCGATTGGTTTCTGCTCAGTTCCGTTCCGTTGGACCGAGCCGCTGTACCGGCAATGATTAAAGAGGACGATGATGCGTATCCTGATTGGCGCTGTTGCCGCCACGCTGTTGATTTCCACCGCCGCCTTCGCCGGCCAGACCGAAGGCCTGATCAAGAAGGTCGACAAGGATGCGCTGACGCTGACGCTTGACGACGGCAAGTCGTACAAGCTGAACGCCGAAACCGACCTCGATGCGCTGAAGCCGGGCATGGACATCGTCCTCGCCTATGACGTGACCAATGGCGAGAACGTCGTCACCGACATGGAACTGCCGGACACCGGATCGACCGAGTAGAGTCTTTCCGACCGACCCATGCCGCGCAGCGGTTTCGTTCTTCGCCCCATCTTGGCCGCAACGACGTTGCTTGCCCTTGCCTGAAAACAACTGCGGCGCCGCGTTGGCGCCTTGCGCTGGCACCTGCCTCTTGACGCTTCCGGCCGTGATACGCTCCTACCAATCGGTCATCATGCGTGTGGCCGAAGGCGGGTGACGAGCGTGGCGAGTTCCGCTTGACGGTGTGTGTTGGTTCTGGCGAATACCGCTTTGAGCCGGGTGCGCGCGGTTTCACGGCTGACGCCGAGTGCAATTGCCGCCGTAGCATCCTCCCGTTTGACCAACCGGATGGACGCGCCGAGATGATGTCCTTCATTCCACGCTTCGTTGGTCCGAAAAACCCGAACGGGCACAGGCGTGCTATTCGCTCTGGCGGGTGAGCCTGACAACGTCGCTGTCGGCCACGGCGGAGCAGGTTTCCTCGGTGGATCTCGAACTGGTTCTTTGTGTCGATGTATCGTCTTCAATGAGCGACGCGGAACAACGGCTGCAGCGGGAGGATATGTCAACCACTGCTCGATGCCGCAGTGTTGCAGTCCATTTGAATCCGGCCGGCGTGGTAATGCCCATATCGGTCTCCTTCGACCAATATGAATCATAAGCCGTCCATCAAAGGAATCCTGAATCCCTTAATTCGCGACTGACTTTAGCCCGGTGGCGGGCAGCCACAGGGTGGACATTTCAGCTCACATGGAAAATGATCATGTTGCCATGCACAACACTGCAGTGCGACGAGAAGCCTGAGCGTAGAAGCGGATCAACCGACCTCCGGTCCAGCGAGCGAGGACGCAAATGGACACCCCAGAGAATGGCCAATTGCATCGCGACGCGGGCGGGCGACCCCGTCGATCGGCCAGCTGGCTTGCCCGTGCTGCCATGTCGGCGGCATTCCTGCTCGGCATGGCTTTCAGCAGCACTGCGTTTGCGCAGGACCAGCAGCTTCCCGTGGTGACGGTGGCCAAGCCGGTGGTCCGTGAAATCATCGAAGACGACGAGTTCGTCGGGCGCTTCGAAGCCGTCGACCAGGTCGCCATCCGTTCGCGCGTCAGCGGCTATCTGGACAAAATCAGCTTCCAGGACGGCGCACTGGTCAACAAGGGCGACCTGCTCTTCACCATCGACCAGCGTCCGTACCAGGCGGCTTATGATGCCGCCAAATCGCAAGTGGACGTCGCCAAGAGTCTGCTCGAATTCTCCAAGATGCAGCTGGATCGTGCCGACGAACTCGCCAAGACCGGCAATATCTCCACGGCGACGGTCGACGACCGCCGGCGGGAATACCTTTCGGCGCAGGCGCAGATGCAGGGCGCGACGGCTGCGCTGACGACGGCCAGCCTGAACATGGAATTCACCGAGATCAAGGCGCCCTTGTCCGGCCGCATCGACCGCCGGCTGGTGTCGGTCGGCAACCTCGTGCAGCCGGATTCCACCTTACTGACGACCATCGTTACGCGCGATCCGATCGACTTCTATTTCGACGTCGACGAGCGCCTGTATTTCAGCTACGCCCGCGACGCGAAGGAGCGTGGCGGCAGCATGCAGGAAGGCGCCGGCGGGCTCGATGTGGTGGTTCGCGTCGCCGACCGCGCGGAGGCGGTATTCAAAGGCAAGCTCGATTTTGCCGAGAACCGGATCGACAACGCGACCGGCACCATGCGGGTGCGTGCAAGGTTTCCCAACGCCGACGGCATTCTCCAGCCAGGCATGTTCGGGCGCATCAACGTGCCGGGGTCGCTGCCGCATAGCGGCGTGCTGGTGCCCGACGAGGCGATCGGCGCCGATCAGGATCGCCGCATCGTGTTCCTGGTGGATGAGGCCGGGATGGTGTCGGCGAAGCCCGTGCGCACCGGCCCGCTTCTCGACGGCTACCGGGTGATCCGCGGGGGCCTGACCGGCGACGAGACGATCATCGTCAACGGGCTGATGCACGCCAGGCCCGGCACCAAGGTGAAGGTCGAGATGGTGACGTTGCCGCCCAGGGCCGAGACCGCCGGGTTGCAGCAATGAGGTTCGCACATTTCTTCGTCGACCGTCCGATCTTCGCATCGGTCGTTTCGATCGTCCTGCTGATCCTCGGCGGGATTGCTTATACCCAGCTGCCGGTCGCGCAATATCCCGAGATCGCGCCGCCGACCATCGTCGTTCGCGCGCAGTATCCGGGCGCCGACGCCGAGACGGTCGCAGCGACGGTGGCAACGCCGATCGAGCAGGAGATCAACGGCGTCGAGGGCATGCTCTACATGTCGTCCTATTCGTCGGGCGACGGGGCGATGGCGCTGACCATCACCTTCAAGCTGGGCACCGATCTCGACCAGGCGCAGGTGCTGGTACAGAACCGCGTGTCGGTCGCCGAGCCGCGCCTGCCCGAAGAAGTCCGCCGCCTCGGCATCACCACCACCAAGACCTCGCCCGACCTGATGATGGTCGTGCACATGCTGTCGCCCGACAATACCTACGACCAGCTCTACGTCTCGAACTACGCCCGCTCGCGGGTGCGCGACATACTGCTCAGACTCGACGGCGTCGGCGACCTCATCATCTTCGGCGAACGCGAATATTCGCTGCGCATCTGGCTCGATCCGGAAAAACTGTCCGCCCTGGGGATGACCTCGGGCGATGTGGTGCAGGCGCTGCGCGACCAGAACGTCCAGGTGTCGGGCGGCTCGATCGGCGCGCCGCCGACCAGCACCGGCACGGCGTTCCAGTACACGGTCACCACGCAAGGGCGCTTCAACGACGCACGCGACTTCCGATACGTGATCGTCAAATCGACCGACGACGGCCGCCTGATCTCGCTGCAGGACGTGGCGCGCATCGAGCTCGGCGCCAAGGATTACGTCACCAACTCCTATCTCAACGGCAAACCGGCGGTGGCGCTCGCCATCTTCCAGCGGCCGGGCACCAATGCGCTCGCCGCAGCCGCGGAGATCCAGGACAAGATGAAGGAGCTTTCCCGCGACTTCCCGAAGGGGTTGAGCTACGACATCGTCTACAATCCGACCGAGTTCGTCGCCGAGTCGATCCAGGAGGTCTACAAGACGATCCTCGAGGCGATGCTGCTGGTCATCATCGTCATCATCGTCTTCCTGCAATCGTGGCGCATGGCGATCGTGCCGATTGTGGCGATCCCCGTGTCCCTGATCGGCACGCTGGCGGTGCTTTACGCTGCCGGCTTCTCGCTCAACATGCTGACGCTGTTCGGCCTCGTTCTGGCGATCGGCATCGTTGTCGACGATGCGATCGTCGTGGTCGAGAACGTCGAGCGCAATATCGCCGGAGGGCTGGCGCCCAATCCGGCGTCGCACCTGACCATGGACGAAGTCGGAACGGCGGTCATCGCGATCTCGCTGGTGCTGATAGCCGTGTTCGTACCGACAGCCTTCATCCCCGGCATTTCTGGGCAGTTCTACCTGCAGTTTGCGATCACCATCGCGGTGTCGACGGCGATCTCCGCATTCAATTCGCTGACGCTTTCGCCAGCGCTGGCCGCACTGCTGTTCAAGCCGCACCACGCCGCGGCGGCGCCGCCGCGCTTTTTCCTGGCGCGGTTCGGACGGGCGCTCGCCGATGGCTTCAATCGCGGCTTCGACAGGGTCGCCCACTGGTATTCGAGTATCATCCGCGTGCTGGTCGGCTCGTGGATAACGATCGCCGCCATGCTGGCCGTTTTCGCGGGCCTCATCTACGCCACGGTCTACATGGTGCAGGCGGTGCCGCGCGGTTTCATTCCGTCGCTCGACCAGGGCTATGCGATCGTCGTCGTCCAGTTGCCGGACGGCGCCTCGCTGTCGAGGACCGATGGGGTCATCCAGCAGGCGTCGCAGATCATCCAGAAAACGCCAGGCGTCGACTACGCAGTCGCCTTCGCCGGCTTCTCCGGCGCGACTTTCACCAACGCCAGCAACGCGGGCGTGATCTTCGCCAGGTTCAAGCCCTTTGACGAGCGACTGAAAGCCGGCCAGTCGGCGACCCAGGTCATCGGCAATCTGTTCGGCAGCCTGCAAAGCATCAAGGAAGCCTTCATTATCGCACTGCCGCCGCCGCCGATCCGCGGCGTCGGCAATGCCGGCGGCTTCAAGCTGCAGATCCAGGAGCGTAACAGCGCCGACATGCGGCAGATCCTGGCGCTTGCCAACGAAATCGCCGGCAAGGCCAACAAGACGCCGGGGCTGACGGGCGTGTTCACCACGTTCTCCGCGTCGAGCCCGCAGTTCTTCCTGGCGATCGATCGCGACAAGGCGCGCATCCTGAACGTGCCGATCCCCAACATCTTCGAGACGCTGTCGATCAATTTGGGCACAGCCTACGTCAACGACTTCAACGCTTTCGGGCGCGTCTACCAGGTGCGGGCGCAGGCCGACCAGGCGTTCCGCCTCGATCGCGCCGACATCTTGAAACTGAAGGTGCGCTCGGCGACCGGCGCGCTGGTTCCGCTCGGCACGTTGATCGAGATCCGCGACGTCACCGGCCCGGCGCTGGTCCAGCGCTACAACATGTACGTCTCGGTGCCGCTGCAGGGCAACGCCGCGCCCGGCGTTTCCACGGGCGACGCGCTGGCATTGATGGAAGGGATCACGGCAAAGACGCTGCCGGCCGGTACCTCCTATGAATGGACCGAGCTCGCCTATCAGGAGCGCAGCACCGGCAATGCCGCTGTCTATATCTTCGGACTGTCGGTGCTGTTCGTGTTCCTGGCGCTGGCGGCGCAATATGAAAGCTGGGTGCTGCCGTTCGCCATTGTGCTGGTGGTGCCGCTCGGCGTGCTCGCGGCGTTGCTCGGCGTGTCTTTCCGAGGGCTGGACAACAACATCCTCGTGCAGATCGGGCTCATCGTGCTGATCGGGCTTGCCGCCAAGAACGCGATCCTGATCGTCGAATTCGCGCGCCAGGCGCAGGAACGCGGCCTGTCGGCCGCCGAGGCTGCCGTCGAAGCCTGCCGGCTCAGGCTGCGGCCGATCCTGATGACCGCTTTCTCGTTCATCCTCGGCGTCGTGCCGCTGGTGATCGCAACGGGCCCGGGCGCAGAAATGCGCCAGTCGCTGGGCACGGCGGTGTTCTTCGGCATGCTCGGCGTCACCTTCGTCGGCCTGTTCCTGACGCCGGTGTTCTACGTCACGCTCAGGTCGCTGTTTTCACGCCGCAAGCCCCGTGCCGAGGCCGAGCCTTCAGGGCCGGCAGAGGCGCCATCGGAGACGGCCGCCGAGTAGGGTTACGAATTCGCCGCGTCGGGCGCGGCTTATCACGCCAGAAAATCGGCGCGGCGCGGCAATGGCCACGATCTGCGCGACCTCGGCGTCGAGGTGCGGCGGAGAACCTGCTCGGTCTGACCCAGCCCAAGCGAGACGATGCCGGGCGGCGAGGCCAACGCGATCTTCTATCTGGTCGACCAGGCGGGGCTTGAGGGCATAGTGTCGAAGCGACTTGGCAGCAAATATCGCAGCGGCAACACGACGGCATGGCTGAAGACCAAAAGCACCGTCGCCGGATACGCTTGAACCCCCATAACGGTCATTTGCCGAGTCGTTCTCAAACGATGCATTTGGCGCAACCGCGACCTCCGGAGTCCTCGCTTGCGATGTCTTCTGTGGATGGCTCCCGCGATGCAAGAGGTAATTCGACATTATGGCGCGTTGGTCGGGTGCAGTCTTCTGTCCGGC